>CAMTWS010000030.1:0-14095 GCA_947085485.1 uncultured Prolixibacteraceae bacterium | reverse complement strand
CCCTACACGACGCTCTTCCGATCTAAAGTATTATCGGCTTTAGGCGCCGAACTGGTGCTTACCCCAAGGGAAAAAGGGATGAAAGGCGCCATTGCCAGATCGGAGGAACTGGCCGCTGAAAATGAAAATTCATGGATCCCTTTGCAATTCGATAATCCCGCAAACGTTGACGTTCACCGGAAAGTTACCGCGCAGGAAATATTAAATGATTTCCCTGAAGGTTTTGATTACCTGATTACCGGTGTTGGTACTGGTGGGCATATTACCGGTGTAGCTGAAGTTTTGAAACAAAAATTCCCAAACATAAAAGTGTTCGCTGTTGAACCTGAAGCAAGCCCGGTAATTAGCGGGGGACAACCGGGGCCACACCCGATCCAGGGAATTGGCGCAGGTTTCATCCCCAAGAATTTAAATACCGAATTGCTCGACGGAACAATTCAGGTTGGCAAGGATGAGGCTTTTGAATACACCCAGAAAGCTGCCAAACTCGAAGGATTGTTTGTGGGTATTTCCTCGGGCGCTTCACTGGCCGCAGTAGCAAAGAAAATAAGCGAAATACCGGCAGGGTCACGGATACTCACTTTTTCGTACGACCACGGAGAACGGTATCTTTCGGTTGAAGGATTGTTTTAGTCGCAGATTTTCCGGAATGATATTTGACGTAGCTTTTCCTTGATTTTCTGATAATTCAATCAATACCGGTTAGTATAAATATAAACTATTATGAAAAAAATAATTTATCTGATTGCCGTTTTGGCTTTTGTTTCCTGTCAGCAGGGGAATAAAAATAAACAGGACGAAAAAATCGCAACCAAACCATTACAGACCGTTGAATCAACCATAAATATCAGGGGGATGCATTGTGAGAATTGTGTTGCTTCGGTTGAAAAAGGGGTGAAGGAACTCGAAGGAATTGTATCTGTTGCCGTTAGTTTGAACGATTCGAACGCGGTTGTTTCGTACGATGCATCGAAAGTGGAATTGGCTATAATTGAAAAGGCAATAGAATCGAGGGGATATACGATAAAATCGGGAATGTAGGCTTGTTTTTTAAGTTTCTACGTTTCGTTTATCGTAAAAAACAGGCATTTATCCTTAAAAATCGTTATTCCGCTGAAAATATTTGGATTTAACATTTCCTTTTGCATAACTTGTATCACGAAAAGTCAGAAAAACAATAATTACAGAATACAATGAACAAAAAAGTTAACCACAACGAGTTTTCTACCACAGAAAGGGGTCCGATTTGGAGTGTTAAAGTCGGGGTTTATTCTTGCCTGCTTGAAGGTATCCTGATTAGAAAAGTACAGATGAAGCGCTGGAAAATCAAGGAAATTTTAAATTAGCAGCAAAAAAGCCGATAAAACGGTTACAACAACAATAAAAGCCCGGTAAGTTTTATCGGGTATTTTCCTTACAATCCATATCCCCAGAAATGCCCCTGCTGCAATTGCCGGCAACATCATCAGATCCATGATTATGGTTTTCCATCCGATGTTGTTCCACACACAAATCTGCAAAGGGAATTTGAAAAAATTGACAATAAGGAAAAACCATGCCCCCGTTCCGATAAATGCATTTTTTGGAAGATGCATCGCCAGCATGTAAATTGCAAATACAGGCCCGGCAACATTCCCGATCATAGTGGCAAAACCACCCGTAACACCCATTATTGCAGCAAACCACCAGGCATGAGGGAATAAATCTGTCCTACTTTGCCTTTCTCTCCAAAGCATAATCCCAACACCGGCAAATACCAAAAATGCGATGATATTTTTGAACCATTCATCATTTATAACCTTGCCCACCCAAAGCCCGATTCCTATCCCAACAAAAGCCCAGGGGAGCAATTTTACAAGATATTTCCATTCGGCATGCCGATGATAATAGGCCACACCAAAAATATCGGCCATCATCAGCATCGGCAAAAGGATTCCGGTTGATGTTTTTCCGCCAAAAATAAGCGCCAGTACCGGGATATAAAACATCGAAATCCCCGGAATGCCAACTTTCGACATCCCTACAAACAATGCGCATAAAGCCAGTAAAATCCATTGTATAAGCGAAAACTCGAATTCAAACATATACCTGAATTAGTATTTCGAATATTGATTCTGCATTATTGTAAACCTGAATCTGAGTAATCGGGTTGATGCCCGCCATAAACATCAACAATTTTATTAAGGATTTCATTGATTTCAGCGCCGGTTTCAGCGCGGAGCAACATAATTTTTAGTTCGCGAAAATTGGGAAGTCCCGGAAAATATTTTGCAAAATGACGGCGCAGCATTAAAATGCCGGTAAGCTCGTTCTCTTTCCATTCGAGGTTAAGCCGAATCTGTTCTTTCAAAATTTCAACCACTTGGGCTACAGTTGGAAAAGGCAACAATTCTCCTGTCTCAAGGAAATGTTTTACCTCGCGAAACAACCAGGGCCGGCCAATTGCACCGCGCCCGATCATCAACGCATCAACACCGGTTTTATCCAGTAAATACTTTGCTTTATGTGCGCTGTTGATATCGCCATTTCCAATAATCGGGATTTGTATTTTGGGGTTGTTTTTTACTTGGCCTATCAAAGTCCAGTCGGCTTTTCCGGTGTACAACTGGTCGCGGGTGCGCCCGTGAATGGCCAATGCTGCAATTCCGGCATCCTGTAAACGTTCGGCAGCTTCCATGATTGGGGTATCAGATTCAGTCCAGCCCAGCCGGGTTTTTGCGGTAACCGGAATGTTTACCGCTTTCACAATTTCGGCAGCCATTTGCTGCATTTTAGGCAAATCTTTTAGCAAGGCAGCACCTGCCCCGTGGCGGATGATTTTTTTCATGGGGCAACCAAAATTAATATCAATAAAGTCGGGGTTCGATTCTTCGGCAACCTTTGCAGCGCGTACCATCGAATCGATGTTGTGTCCGTAAATCTGTATTGCAACCGGCCTGTCGAAATCATACAGAATCATTTTTTCCTTTGTCTTTTTAATATCGCGGACAAGCGCTTCGGAAGAGACGAATTCGGTGTACATTACATCGGCTCCAAATTTTTTGCACATCCACCGGAACGATTTGTAGGTAACGTCTTCCATGGGCGCTAAAAAAAGCGGAGTACCCTTTAATTCAATGTTGCCAATTTTCATTAAAAAAACAGAATTAACCAGTTGAAAATAGTCATTTTCAGAACCAAATATGTTCAGCTATTATTTTAATGCCCATCGCTGTTAAAATTATTCCACCTATAATGATTGACTGATGACTTCTTTTTGCAGGAACATTCTTTCCAAACAACATTCCGAGCATCGATGCAATAAAAGTTACGCTACCAATGATAATAACCGGAAAAAGTATGGTCACATCCAAAAAACCAAAGCTCAGGCCAACAACCAGCGAATCAATGCTTGTTGCAACCGAAAGTCCGATTAAAACCCTGACATTAAATGGATTAAAACTTTTTAAAATTCCTTCAGGTTTTAATCCTTCTATTATCATTTTAATCCCGATGATGGCAAGCAGCCCAAACGCAACCCAATGATCGAACGAAGCGATTATATTGTTGATTTTGGTTCCCAAAAACCAGCCGATTATCGGGAACAATGCCTGGAAAAATGCCAGTGAACCGGCCACCAAAACAGCTTGCTTAAACTTAATTTCCTGTTTCATTAAGCCGCACGACACTGAGACAGCAAAGGAATCGAAACTTAATCCAATGCCAATCAACAGGAAAGTAATGAATTGTGTAAATGCCATTCTAATAAAAAGCCGTAAAAAATAAATAAATACAAAACAGTATTAGTATTTGGTATATATCGAATAGGTAATAATTAGCTTGATGCCCGTTTTGCTTTTACTTCCTTTTAAAACAACCCGGTTCGCTTCGCTGTTTTTCTGTGCCGGGGTAAGATAAAAGCCAAGATTTTTGGCATTTCCGTCAATTATCTCCTGAACGTGCTGTGTAATATTGAAATGATAGGTATAATCTTTACGCAAACCACCACCATAAAACGAAGGATTAAAGACATAATCTTTGGGCAGGAACTCTTTCCCTGCCGAATCGACTACTGTGAACAACATCTGTTTTGGAGGTGGAAATTTTTTAACCTGCGAAGCAATTGTATCAACCTGAAAAATCAACTCGGCTTTATTTATTGCAATATTTACCGAATCGCGCCACGATGAGAGGCCATCAATCAGAATTCTCGATTTTAGCCCGCCGGTTGCCTGTACATAAATCAGCGAATCCTCAAACGTTTCCTGATTTAGCCTGGAATAAAACGGCGTTATCGAATAATCATGTTCAATCTTGTTTACCCTTGCGCTGAAACTCGAAATAATATATGGCATAATCAAAGAAGTATCTCCTCCAGCTTTACTTTTAGCCTCATCGTTACTGTAAAACAATACCAGGGCCGATCCATTAAAACTTCCCAACTGAACAGTTTCAAGCGATAATATTGCCCCTCCTTTTTTTGTCAGTTTTTCCGTTTCGATGTACAATCCTTTGAAATATTCCAGAAAAACATCGTTGTTGACCATCTGTAACGAATCTGCATTTATCAGCTTTTCACCCAGTGAAATATCGATTGGTATATTGATTAACTGATAAAAGGTGTCTTTTTTAATTGAATCCAATTTGACTTTTGGTTTATACTCAAGTTCACCTATTAAACCTGACGACATTGATCTTAAATCGATATTCTGCGTGTATCTACTATCCACATCGAGAGGCGATTGAAGTTCGTAAACATTAAATTTTTGCCTGGTTACTGTATCACCGTAAATAACCCGGTAATAAAGGAACAATTTTATGGAATCGGCTTTCGGGTTTTTCCCAAAATCCGGAAAATCATATAACCTGAACTGTGTTGCAAAGCCGACAGTTGTATTCCCAAAAAGTGAATCGGTGAAACTGCCAAGCAAGCTTTTACTTGCTTCGTCGGTGCGAATAGAATCTTCGGAGAAGGTAAACGACGCCATATTCTTTTGAGTTGTACTTCTAACCGTTATTAAATCGCCTGCCGGAAGTACCTCAACACCAATACTGCTTTGTTCTTCGCACCCGGTCAGTGCAATTGCCAACAATATCAATAAGGTTATAAACTGATTTTTAGTCTTATAATTGCTTTTCACTAATTTTCTGATTAATTAATTTGTCAATGTTTTAACTGTTTTTCTGAAAAAATTACACAAACGTATTAAAAATACATCGATTACCCATTTGAAAGAATTCGATTTTTGATCTTTTAAACTATAATTTGATTTTTTAACAACCCGAAATCAGAAAATTTTATCGTAAAACTCGTTGTATGCATCGATGTACGACTCTTTTGGCTGATAGTCGAGATACAGTTTGTCTGTTGTATGAATGTATTTTTCAACTTCGCTGTTAATTTTTTTGGCGCCTTTTATAACGCCATCCGAAAAATTAATGCCCAGTTTGCTTACATTAACAAATGTGGGGCTGTCAATAACTTTAACGTCATCTTTTTCAATGCCTTCCAAAAGAAGCTTTTCGTTGAACTTGGCGTTTAATGTGTTTTTAAAATCATCGTTGTAAACCGAATAAACCACTTTTGAATTCCGAAAAAGTGGATTGTTATAGTAATATTTTTTAATGTAAAGCGGCACCAACGATGTAAGCCAACCGTGACAGTGAATAATGTCGGGTGCCCAGCGCAATTTAATTACAGTTTCGAGCACCCCGCGGGCAAAAAACACAGCACGTTCGTCGTTATCGGTAAATTCTTTACCTGTATCATCGGTCAAAACACATTTCCGGTGAAAATAATCTTCGTTATCGATGAAATAAACCTGCATCCGGGCGGTTTGAATCGATGCAACTTTTATTATTAACGGGTGGTCGGTATCATTGATAACCAGATTCATACCCGAAAGGCGAATTACTTCGTGCAGTTGGTTCCGTCTTTCGTTTACGCAACCATAGCGGGGCATAAAAGTTCGAATTTCTCTTCCCCTCTCCTGGATCCCCTGTGGCAGGTAACGTGAAATTTCGGACATATCACTTTCCGGCAAATAGGGAATTATCTCTTGTGAAATATAAAGGATCTTTTTCTTTTCCATTCTCTGGTGAACGCAGTTTATAACAGGCTGCAAAGGTAATAAAAATATCCTGAATATTCAATTTAAGGAAGTTATGCAGATTAAATCACTGGTATCACGCACAAATAATTGCATGTTTTGCGAATTAATTTTATTTACTTTGCACCGCAAAAAACGATGTGTATGTTTCTGATTGAAACAATTAAAGAGTTACAAAATAAGATAAACACACTGAAAAACAGCGGGACAATCGGGTTTGTCCCAACAATGGGGGCGTTGCATGCCGGCCATATTTCGCTGGTTGAAAAGGCGGTTTCCGAGACCCGGTTTGTGGTTGTAAGTATTTTTGTGAACCCCACACAGTTTAACGATAAAACCGACCTCGAAAAATATCCGCGAAATTTAAATGCCGATTTAAAACTTCTTGAAAAAACCGGCTGTCAAATTGTTTTTGCCCCAAAAACAGAAGAAATATACCCGGAGCCCGATACCCGGAAATTTGATTTTGGCGCTTTGGAAACCGTGATGGAGGGGAAACACCGCCCCGGTCATTTTAATGGTGTGGTACGGGTAGTAAGCAAACTATTTGATATTGTAAAGCCTGATAAAGCCTATTTTGGGTTGAAAGATTTTCAGCAACTGGCCATCATTAAAACCATGGTAACACAACTGGAACTTCCGGTCGAAATAATTTCATGCCCAATTATCCGCGAAGAGAGCGGCCTTGCCATGAGCTCCCGAAATGAATTGCTGACTGCTGAAGAACGAAAAAATGCTGCTGTGATTTCCGACACACTGTTTGAAGCTAAAAAACTAACGGCACAAAAATCCGTAAGAGAACTTGTTGACTGGATAACTCAGACCATCAACAAAAATCCGTATCTAACTGTTGAATATACTGAAATTGTTGACGACTGCAGGCTACAGCCTGTAAAAAGCTGGGAAGAAAAAACAAAAAAAGTGGGTTGTGTTGCCGTTTTCTGCGGAAAAGTGAGGCTAATTGACAACATTGTTTTTAATTGAATTTGAAAGTGATGCAAATTGAAGTTTGTAAATCGAAAATACATAAGGTTACCGTTACCGAAGCCAACCTGCAATATGTGGGCAGCATTACCATTGATGAGGATTTAATGGATGCCGCCAACCTGATTGAAAACGAAAAGGTGCAGGTGGTAAACATTAACAACGGTGAGCGTTTGGAAACTTATATAATTAAAGGCGAACGCGGGTCTGGTACCATTTGTTTAAACGGGCCGGCTGCACGAAAAGCAGTGGTTGGCGATGTGGTGATTATTATTTCCTATGCACTAATGGATTTTGAAGAAGCCAAAACTTTCAAACCCTGGATTGTCTTCCCCGATACTGAAACAAATACGATTGTGTAAATCCTGCCTATTTCACCTCATCCAATTCTATCCAGCCCCAATCGGGAATGTTCAATTTTATTTTCGCCTTTTATCGCACGATAAAAGTATTGACAGGAAAAATAGTGCAATCAGTATTTTGGTTTTATTCATTTAAGAATCGTTATTTAGTGAGATAAATTTAAAACAAACCCGGTTGCGTTAATTTTCATCTAATTGGTTGTATGATGAAGATTACAAAGTTCAAACCGGTAAACTTCCTCAAAATAGCTAATTTTGGCAATAAAACATCCATTTTTGGGTTTTTAGAAATCAAATTACAATGAACAGGAATATAAAAATCACGTTGCAACCTATCGGAAAAACCATCGAAATAAATTCAGGAATCCCGTTGATTGATGTATTACATGAATTTGGCGTTGAGTTTCCATGTGGCGGGAAAGGTACCTGCGGAAGCTGCAAGGTAAAACTCCTGAAAGGTGAACTGGAAGTTGGCTACGTTCAACAACAAAAACTGGAGAAACTGAAACTGGGTGAAAACTGGCGGCTGGCATGTTATTGCAAAGCAGAATCTGATATTGCCATTGAAATTTCGCAGTTTGAAAATATTATTCTTGCCGATAGTTCAACATTTGAATTCAGGCCGCAAACCGGTTTTGGAATTGCAGTTGATTTGGGAACAACCACGGTGGTTGTCCAGTTGGTGAACCTCGAAAACGGGCATGTTTTGGATTCGGTTTCCGATTTAAATCCGCAGTCCCGGTTTGGGGCCGACCTGATTTCGCGAATTCAAAGTTGTTTGGATGGAAAATTTGAAGAACTGAAAAACCTGATTCGTAATAAAATCGGGGTAATGATACAAACAATACTCGCGAAACACCCTGTCCAAGTTTCGAAAGTTGCGATTGTTGGAAACACGGTAATGCACCATGTTTTTTCGGGGCTGGCTGTAAATCCTCTCTCATTTTACCCGTTCAATTCACCCTATTTGGGAGCTCAGAAATTTACTCCGGCAGATTTAAAATGGGATTTGCCGGAGAAAACAGAAATTCAGTTTTACCCGTCGATTGGCAGTTTTGTGGGCAGTGATATTTTAGCCGGGATTGCAGCAACAAAAATGGCTGAACATGTAAACTATTCTGTATTAATCGATTTGGGTACCAACGGCGAAATTGTGTTGGGTAACCGCGATAAGATTATTTGTGCCTCAACTGCGGCCGGCCCTGCCTTCGAAGGGGCAAGGATCAGCCAGGGGATGCGGGCAACCACTGGCGCCATTTCATCGGTGAATCTAGAAAATGGCGAACTCAAAACGCATGTAATCGGAAATGTGCAGGCAAAAGGAATTTGTGGAAGTGGGTTAATCGATATTATGGCGGTTTTATTGAATCAGGAACAAATCGGGATGTTTGGCGAAATCAACAGCGGCGAAGATAAAATGAAACTTACAAAACAGGTTTCCATCACCCAACAGGACATCCGCGAGTTTCAACTGGCAAAAGCCGCCATTGCCGCAGGAATCCGGATTTTACTTAACCTGTTAAAAATTACCTGCAATGAAGTTGGCCAGGTTTTTATTGCCGGCGGGTTCGGAAATTTTCTCAATATTCAGAATGTTATCCGCACCGGTTTAATTGAATGTGAAGAGGAGAAAATTGTAAAATTGGGAAACACAGCGCTTATTGGGGCCAAAATGTTTTTGTTCGAAGATGAAAAATTCATTCAGAAAATACTCTCCAAAACCACTCACGTCAACCTCGAAGGCGACCCGAATTTTCAGGATATTTATATTGAAAAGATGATGTTGGTGTGAAAGTGCCAAAATTCAAAAACAAATCTAAAAAGCCCCGATTGACCGTCATTCCGATGAATATCGGAATCTGTTGCTTTAATAATGTGATTCCGGCCTACGCCAGAAAGATGTGAAGATAATTGTTCGGTTTTTATACCCCCGGAAAACAAATTTATAAAACCAGAATTTCAAGCTACTTGCTGGTTAAATGACAATTACTAAATTTGTACAAAAAATAAGATGGAAACAATAATTTTAAGAGGTAAATCAAAATCTAATGCAAGACTTTTGCTTGAATTGGCAGATAAACTACAGTTTACATCAAAATCTTTATCGGCATTGGAAGAAGAAGAGTTAGGAATTGCCATCTCTGTTAACGAAGGCATTAAATCGGGTTTGCTTTCTGAAAAAGAAAAAAAAGATTTTCTCAAATCGTTATAGCGTTAGCGGGATGAAAGTTGAGATAACCAAAAAGTTTCAAAAACAAGTTAGTAATTGCACGGACAATAGAATTAAGTCTGAAATTAAACAAATCATTGAAAAAGCAGATTTGGTCAAATCGATTTCTGAAATCAAGAACATTAAAAAATTGAAAGGGCATAAGAATATATTTCGTATCAGCCTTGGGAGATTACAGAATTGGGCTAGTTGTTAGTTCGAATTCAATCGTTTTTGCAGCATTTGACCATCGGTCTGATATTTACAAATATTTTCCTTAGAACCACATTTATTTTTGATTCACTTTCTTTTAAAAAATAATGTTGGATTGAAAAATAAGGAATAATAATTCAGAAATGAAATTTCTCTTTCTAACTCCTCCCCATGTGGGGAGGCGGGGTGGGGCTTAACTCTTTTGTCGATAACAAACCGCAAGCCGCATAAATATCCTGCCCGCGCGAAGCGCGTATGGTTGTTAAAATTCCTTTCTGGTTGAGTTTTTCCTTGAAATTTATAATTGTTTTTTCATCGGGACTTTTTAGCGGAGTGCCGGGAACCGCATGAAAACGAATCAGATTGATCCGGCATTTTAATCCGTCTAAAATGCGCGCCAGTTCTTTAATATGGACCGGAGTGTCATTCAAACCTTCGAATAAAATATACTCGAACGACACGCGGCGCTGACGGCCAAAATCCCAGCTTTTTATTTCATTTATCACTTCTTCGATTGGATAAGCTACCTGCACCGGCATTAATTTCTGCCGCTCATCGTTAAAAGGTGTGTGCAGGCTTACGGCCAGGTGAGCCTCGCTTTTTTCCAGGAATGTGACCATTCCCGGAATAATTCCGATAGTTGATACTGTAATCCGTCGCGGACTCATTGCAAACCCCCAGTCGGTAGTAAGTATTTCGATACTTTTCAGAACCTCTTCGAGATTGTCGAACGGCTCGCCCATTCCCATGTAAACAATGTTCGAAACCTCGTTCGCTTCGTCGATGCTGCGGATTTGATTGACAATTTCACCGGCAGTTAGTTGTCCCTGAAAACCTTGTTTGGCGGTAAAACAAAACAGACAGCCCATTTTGCAACCCACCTGCGAACTCACGCAAACCGTTTTGCGGTCGCGCTCAGGTATCATGGCCGTTTCAATAAATTTATTTTGAACCGTTGGGAAAAGATATTTTTTTGTTCCGTCGGTACTTACCTGGACCTTAGTATAACCTGTTAACCCGAATTCATAATTTTCGTTGATAATATCACGGCTTTTTTTTGAAAGATTGGTCATCTCGTCAACTGACGAGACCGGTTTTTTATAGAGCCACCCGGTAATTTGTGCGGCGGTGAAATTGGGCAAATCCAACTCTGAAACGAGGGTTTGTATTTCCGATAATGTTTTTCCGAAAAGGCGCTCTTTCATCGGGTTAAAAGTCCGTTGACTGATAAATCTTCATCCAGTAATCTCCAATGAATTCCATAACCAGAAGGAGAAATCTTATAATCTTCCCTTTCTGTTTTGGTTGCATTTGCGAGTTTCTGGGAAATATCTGTCATTCTTAATTTTAAAACCTGATTATCAATCATTAATATGATAAAATCATTTTCAAACCTGATCTGTTTTATGTTATACGCTTTTTCCATGTCAATCACTTTTTGAAGAAATTATTCCACTCCAAAATTAAGGAATTTTTACGTATTCCCTTTATTTTCCTCACAAAGACGGATTTACTTTGACTTAGGAAAGTCAAAGTCCCGGCACTGTGAGCGTTTCCCAAAATCCCGGCGTTTTGCGGTGTTTTGTCGCCTGTTCAAAAGCGTAGGCAATTTTCAGGAGTTTGGGTTCGCTCCATGCTTTTCCGAAAAACGAAATCCCAACCGGAAGCCCTTCCACAGTTCCCATCGGAACAGTAACATTTGGAAAGCCCGAAATAGCTGCCGGCGATGAACTTCCACCGCTGTAATGATCGCCGTTCACCCAGTCGATGGTCCATGCAGGTCCATTGGTTTGCGCAATGATGGCGTCTAAGTTGTGCTTTTCCATCACCGCGTTGATACCTTCTTTTCCGGCAAAACGTTTTGATTCTTTTAAAGCAGTTAAATATTCTTCGGTGGTTAAATCTCCTTTCGATTGTGCCAGTTCAAAAATTTCCTGCGCGAACCACGGCATTTCCCTGTCTGCATTTTTCCTGTTGAATTCGATTATTTCCGCCATGTTTTTTACCGGCGCTGAAGGATGTTCCTGTAAATATTTATTCAGATCAGCTTTAAATTCGTACAGCAAAACCTGGTACGACGGATCATCCCATTTCCTCAAGTTTTCAAATTTCACTTCCTCAATAATTTCAGCGCCTTTTGCTTTAATTGCCTCCACCGCGAGTTTGAAAAGCGCATCAACTTTAGCATTGAACCCAATCATTTCAGAGGCAATCCCGATTCTCATTCCTGCCAAACCGTTTTCATCCAAAAACTGTGTGTAATCAGTAAAGTTTTCACCTTTTTCGAGATGTGTTTCAGCATCACTTGAATCGAATTCAGCCAGCGCTCCCAATAAAATGGCGGCATCTTTAACTGTTCGTGCCATTGGTCCGGCGGTGTCCTGACTGTGTGCAATCGGGATAATTCCCTGGCGGCTCCACATTCCCAAAGTTGGTTTTATTCCCACAATACCGTTTATTCCCGAAGGGCAAACAATCGAGCCATTTGTTTCGGTGCCAATTCCAATGGCACATAAATTTGCCGAAACTGCTGCCCCGGTTCCCGAACTTGAACCACAAGGACTGCGATCCAGACAAAACGGGTTTCGTACCTGACCACCTCGCCCGCTCCAGCCACTTGACGAATTGGTTGAACGGAAATTAGCCCACTCGCTGAGGTTGGTTTTTCCTAAAACCACTGCGCCTGCATCGCGTAGTTTTTTGATTATAAAAGCATCTTTGGGCGCGATATTTCCTTCCAAAGCAAGCGAACCTGCGGTGGTTTGCATTTTGTCGCCTGTGTCGATATTATCTTTTAGAAGGATTGGTATTCCGTGAAGCGCCCCCCGGATTTTTCCGGCTTTTCGCTCCTCATCCATTTGACGGGCAATTTCAAGTGCATCGGGATTGAGTTCTATAACTGATTTCAGAAGTGGGTCAGCTTGTTTGATTCTTTCCAGGTATTTCTCACAGATTTGAACAGCCATGATTTCCCCCGATTCCATTTTCTTTTGAAGCTCATCAATGGTAATTTCATTCAGATCGAATATTGAGTGATCGGTTTTTGTGATTTCAACGGGTTGCGATGAACAAGCGACAAGACCAGGGAGCGCCAGTACAGAGCTTCCAAGTGCGGTTGTTTTAAAAAAAGTGCGACGTTTCATATTTTAGAATATTAGATCTTTAGATATGAGTAGTGAGACTAAAACCATTATTACACAAACAAATTGCAGACATGGAAACAGTTTAGCCATTTATCAATTTTACAATTTTTCAAGTTACTTCACTTTCCCTGGATTCTTTTTCACAAAGTCGCCCCAGTTTTTGTATTCTTTTGATTTCTGCGGTTTATCGAGTTGAATAAAATGACAGATGGCAACCGCAACGGCATCGGTGGCATCGAGGCTTTTTTCTATTTCGTTTAAATGATATACTTTTTGCAGGAAATAGGCAACCTGTTCTTTTGAAGCCCGCCCCATCCCTGTAATTGCCTGCTTCACCAAAAGCGGCGCATATTCAAAAATAGGCACGCCGTGCATGAGCGCTGCGGCCATAATTACTCCCTGTCCGCGCCCTAGCTTTAACATACTCTGCACATTTTTACCATAAAACGGGGCTTCCAACGCCATCACATCGGGCTGATACTCTTTTACCAAATACAAAGCCCTTTCGTGGAGGTATTTTAAGCGTTCGTAATGGTCTGAGAATTTGCCCGGGATAATCGTTCCCATGTTTAAAATAACAGGTTGTTTGTCGCGGATTTCAACCAACCCGTATCCGGCAACGGTTGTTCCGGGATCGATACCTAATATGCGAAGCGGTTTTTCCATTCAGTAAAAATAGTGACTTGCGGAGACAAATAGTGTTTTATGGTGATTTTTTGTAATTGGCGGTGATTATTGTGATTGGGGGTGATTTATTGTGATTTATTGTCTCAGGAGACCAGTTGCTTCAACAAATCTCCATTAATCACTATCAATCTCATTCTTAATCTCCATTAATCACTATCAATCTCATTCTTAATCTCCATTAATCACTATCAATCTCATTCTTAATCTCCATTAATCACTATCAATCTCATTATTAATCACCATCAATCACCCGTCCTTTTTTCTTATCTGCTGTACCAACACACCCGCAACAATAAAAATCAACCCGATAAAGGTAGTGGCAAATATTTGTTCTTTCAGAATAAACCTGATAAAAACAAGCGAAAGAAAAGGGGCAAAATAGACCAGATTGCCTATTTTGGCATTGTT
>CAMTWS010000029.1:0-4405 GCA_947085485.1 uncultured Prolixibacteraceae bacterium | reverse complement strand
TGACAGGCATCAATTATAACTATTAACTTACCCAATTTGCCATTTTTTTTTCTCAAAGCAGAAAACATTTTATTCAATTCATCATCTGTCAGGTGGTTTTTACCTTCATAAACTGCTTTTACAAAAGTTTTGTATGCATCGAAAGGAATAATAGCTTCATCCAAACCATCTTCCTCATCACCATTCAAATCAATCACCTGTTGACCATGAGTGGAGAAATGAATATAAACTATATCGTTTATTTTAGCTTGGTCAATGAGTTGGTTAAACTTTTTCAAAATATTTTTCTTCGTAGCTTTTTCGTTGACCAACTGTATTATTTTGTCCAGGTTAAAACCCCTTTGAAATAATGCAGCAGTAATTAACGGAACATCATTGTCTCCATGAATAACAGACCATCCGCTTTCCGCAGGATATATTCCAATACCTACTATTAAAGCCCTTTTTGTTTGAGATTCAACTGGCAGAAAGCTAAAGAGCAAAAACAAGACAGTGATCCAAAATCTCATTTAATTTAGGTTTTTAAAGGATCTACTAATGAAAAGCCCAAATCCAAATTTATACATGTATTATGGCATTACCAAATAGTTCCTATCGAATAGTCAGTTTTAAAACTGTTTTATAAGGTGATTTGTCCAATTTTAAATCCTTTAATTTGAGATGATGTCCCGTCAGATTCTTTTTTAATCCATTGTTTCATTGAATGGTTGTGAAAAGGAATCACTCCATCTAAAAACTGATTTTGAGAAGCAGTTAACAACTCTATCCTTCCGAATACCACTTTATCTGCTGCGAAGCTTTCATTATAATGGCCAGAATTAAAAACAACCCGATGCTTCCGGCAAGCAGTGCATAATCCTGCAACTGCAAAATGGTAAACAGGAACAAATACAAACCTGTTTGCAGCGCTGTTACCCAAACCACCGATTTTACATTTTGCAGAATGGAAAAAGCATACCACGAAATCAGCACAGTAACAGCTACTGACGAAATAAGGTAAGCCAGGTTGAACCCGGTTTGTTCGCTGATGGAAATCAGCAGCGCATAAAACATCAGCAATGCAAAAGCTACCAGCGAATACTGGAACGGATGAATCAGGACTTTACTTTTAAGTTCGATGAAAATGAAAATGATAAAGTTTAGTGCAATAAACAGGATGGCATATTTTACCGAGCGCATCGATTTTTGGTAATGGTCAACCGGAATGAGCAGTTCAACGCCCAATTTTGCCTCGTGTGTGTTGTATTTCTGGCCGATCCATTGCTGCGGAAAATTGCGGTTCAGGTGGGTCACCAGCCAATCAGCCGTAAATCCGTTTGCTGTAACCTGACGTTTTGCCGGAAGAAATCCACCTGTAAATCCCGGATGTGCCCAGCCAGACTTCATTGTAATTTCCGATGTTTTCCCAAGCGCTTCCACCGACAGATCCTCCGATCCGTTTAAAACCAGCTCAATTTCAAAATTCATTGGCTGTTTCAGGTCAACAGAACCGGCTTTTATGGTAATACCCGACAGGAACAAATCGGTATCGGCAACACCCGGTTCAACTGTGCATTTCTGGCCATTAATAACCAATTCGGGCAGGTTTTTAATACCCCGCATATCTGAAATACCAATGGTGAAATAAGCTGCACTCCAGTTGTATTGGGCATTTGGAAGGTCCAACTGCGAAACATCAGGCTGTGAAAACGAACCTTCTAATTTGAGTTTTCCTTCGTAAACCACTACTTTGTAAATGCCGCGCTTCCTTGTTTCAGGATACAAAACCCCATCCGTTTTTAATGTTTCGGGCAATAAATGCGCCACTCCATGTCGTTCGTTGGAACCCTGATTGTTCTCTCCGGGTTCCGACACCGAAAACGGCACATTCAATACCGGGCCGGCAACCACCTGTTTTCCACCCCATTGGGCGTAAAGTTCATTTTTCACCTTTTCGCTCAGGGCAATTCGCTCGCGAATAATATCCTGTATCAAAAACGACGGGATAAGCAGCAAAACAGCCAAAACTGAGACGATAACCATCTTAACACTGTAACTGTTTAAGAATTGTTGAATACCTTTTGTTTCCATTTCAACCGATATTTTAAAAGTACTTTGAAGTACAAAGTTTATAATTAAAAAAATTATTGATTGCTTATTAGTTCTTCAAGCGCCGCCAAATGCCGGCGGAACAAATCCCTTCCATGGTCGGTTGCCTTGTAGGTTGTACTTGGTTTCCGGCCAATAAACTGTTTCGAAACAACAACAATTTCCTGTTGTTCCAAAGCTTTCAGGTGGCTGGCCAGGTTCCCGTCGGTCAATGCGAGCAGTTCCTTTAGCGAATTGAAATCAAGCGTGTCGTTCACCATGAGCGCCGACATGATTCCAAGCCTGATGCGGCTTTCAAATACTTTCTGAAGATTTGAAATTGGATTTTTCATCTTTATCTCTCATGCCGGTAATACATCACTGTACCATAAACAATATGCAACAGGCCAAAACCAATGGTCCAAAAAAGCAGGCCGTAATTAATGAAGACACCAGCCAGAATGCCCAAAACAATTTCCGTCAGCCCAAGGGATTGAATCTCGCCAAAAGTAAACTTCCCGGCATTTACGAGCGACAACCCGTAAAAAATGAGCATAACCGGCGCAACCAGCTCCATATTGTTCCGAAACACCAAAATCAGAATTAAAATTCCGCCCGTAACCAGAGGAATCATTAAATGAAAGAGTAGCCGTTTGGTTGAATTCGTCCAAAACTGTTGAGAACTCTTTTTAGCATTTCTGTATGAAAAGTAAAAAGCCCCCAAAACCGCGAATGCAAGAACCAGCAAGGCATCGAGTGCGAGATAAAACCCGACGCCCGAAGTTGACGAACCACCCGGATTACGCATGTATTCGTCGTACTGAACGTGACCCGGTTCCAGAATAAAAAACCACGCAACTGCTGCACCAATCAATGCGCACACGCCGGAAAAAATACCGGATAATCCGCTTAACGACAAAAACCTCGACGACCGTTCCATGATTTCACGGATGGCCTGAAGATCTTCGTATGGATTTGTTGAATTTGCTTTCATTTAAAAGTACTTTGAAATGCAAAGCTAAAAATCAAATTTGAAAATCCAACAGGTTGGAAAAAAAATCAGACAAATCTTTATTATGCGAAGTCGGGTTGGGCCATATTTTCAATTACCCGGGTTTTATTATTTTTTCAGCACAAATTTACGGCTGGTGGGTTTTTCCGAAGTTGGAAAATCGGCAGGGATTGCCGTCGTAACTTTTCCTGTGGCAGCCCATTCAACGCCACGGATAAACGAGATGATAAAGCCAACCCCTTCGCATGAATAATCATCGTGCCCCAATGTGGTATGGAAAACGCGCCCTTTGCCATAATCCAGTACCATTAAAATGGGTTCGTGCCTGTCGGTGGGCGCGCTTCCCGACATATCTTTACCGGTAGCGAGAATGGTCATGTTTTCTGCCGGGCCACGTAATTTGGCATAACATTCGTCTTTTGTTGTCATCCAAACTTTTGGCATTCCCTTTGTAACCGGATGGTCGGCCACACGGACCGTGATTGGGATCAAATGTTCGGGCCCGTGAGCGCCCGCGCTGCCTGGTGTATTATCCCGAACCAATTCGCCTTCGTTGGTGTAATATACATACGGGCCATCTTTTTCGTTTCGGTCGCCCCAACCGCCAAGCCCAATCATTTTATTGTACTCGTGCCAGTCGGGAAAAGAGTTGTCGGCTGCGTGCACCGAAACAAAACCGCCGCCGTTTTTCATGTATTTTTCAAGGGCCTTTTGGGTTTCTTCGGCCCAATCGGCGGCTTTCCAGCCAAAGTTGGAAATAACAACATCATATTTATTGAACCGCGGAATAAAATCAGGATCAGTTTTTGGTTCTTTTAAATCCTGTGTTTCTCCAACGCCCGCTAACGGAAGGTACGCTTTTTCGCGCCCAGCTTTCCACGTAAATTTTGTACGGCAAATATCCACCTCAAACAAGCCTGTTTCTTCGAGGTACTGTTTCATCATTATTGTGGACTTTGGCCAAACTTCGTGGTTGTTTTGTCCGTCAACGATGAGTACTTTCAATTTGGCCTCTGCTGAAAACGATAAAAAAAGGATGCAAATAATGCCGGTTAAAACTGTTTTCATTGTATTATTTTTTTAGTTTGTTGTATTTCAATTTTATAACTTATAATGGATAACAAAGCCGGTTTATTCCTCCAGCCCAATTATTGCCGATGTTTCATGACTTTCGCCCGGAGCAAGTTTTATTACATTATTAAACGCGTTAACAGCTTCTATACAAACAAAAGCGTGAAATGCATCATCTGGCATATCATCAATTTTGCTGCATGCTTCCCCCGGGTTCCAAACAGTTGTTACAGATCGGAAGAGCGTCGTGTAGGG
>CAMTWS010000028.1:0-15234 GCA_947085485.1 uncultured Prolixibacteraceae bacterium | reverse complement strand
TGAAAAACAGAATGATTGCCAAAGATTTATTACAGAAATACAACAATCCCGTGCCACGGTACACCAGTTACCCACCTGCCAGTTTTTTTACCGAAGAATTCACTCAGGCCGATTTTCGCAAGGCATTAACAGAATCCAATCAGCATTCGCCTGAAAATATTTCGTTTTATTTTCACATTCCATTTTGCAAACAGATGTGTTATTTCTGCGGTTGTAATTCATATGGAATCAAAAACAACCATGTAATCGACGATTATATAAAGGCATTAAAAACCGAAATAAAAACCGTGGTCAATCAATTGGATACCAACCGGCCTATTTCACAAATTCATTATGGCGGCGGAACTCCCAATACCATTCCCGTAGGATATTTACAGGAAATCAACGACATTCTTTTTTCTGCTTTTCCGACAATTTCGCAACCCGAAATTGCCATTGAATGTAACCCGGCGTACCTCACTTTTGAACAAATGGAAGGCTTAAAAAAGGCTGGGTTCAAAAGGTTCAGCCTGGGTATTCAGGATTTCGATCCGGCTGTGCTTAAAACCGTTAACCGGGAAGCACCGGGAATGCCGGTAAAAGAAATAATGGCATTTCTAAAACATGGCGACCCTGAAGTAGCCATTAATCTCGACTTTATTTACGGGCTGCCCAAACAAAATGCACAAAGTTTTGCCCGCGCCATCGAACAGGCCATCGGATTAAGGCCCGACCGCCTGGTAACATTTTCGTATGCCCATGTGCCGTGGGTTAGCAAAATTCAGAAAAAACTTGAAAAAGCCGGGTTGCCTGAAAGTGAAGAAAAAATGAAAATGTTTGAAAAGGCATTTGGCCTGCTTTTACAAAATGGTTACCATGCCATCGGGTTCGATCATTTTGCTTTGGAAGATGATGAATTAACACTGGCCTGCAAAAACAAAACGTTACACAGGAATTTTCAGGGATATTGCACCCGCCGGACCACCGGACAGGTTTACGCACTTGGGGTAACAGCAATTAGCCAGTTAAATTCGGTTTATGCACAAAACACAAAATCGATTGACGAATATATAAAAGTAGCCGCGAAGGGAGAGATTCCAACATTTAAAGGTTATATGTTGGATGACAACCAAATAATCATTCGCGAAGTAATAACTGAATTGATGTGTAACGAACTTGTGGTTTGGGACGAAATTGGCAGCCGCTTTGGAAAAACCGGTTCAGAAATAAAAAATACGGTAAAATATGATACAAAAAAACTGTCAGAATTCGAAGCAGATGGGATTATCCGGATTTCAGATGACAAAATTGTTGTTACTGAAGAAGGATTAATCCTAATCAGGAATGTTGCGGCATCGCTTGACCCTCTTTTAACTTCAACTACAAAAAGTTTTTCAAAATCAGTTTAATATGAACCCACCTGTTGAAATGGAAATTGTTGTTATCGGCGCAGGACTAACCGGGCTTACCCTGGCTTTCTACCTGAAAAAACAGGGAAAAAATGTGCTGGTAATTGAAAAATCAGCAAAACCCGGTGGTGTTATTCAAACCGTTAACGAAAACGGATTTGTATTTGAAACCGGCCCTAATACCGGTGTTGCAGGCAATCCTGAAGTGGCTGAATTATTTGAAGACCTGGAAGGGCTTTGCACTTTTGAAGAAGCCAATCCGAAAGCAAAACGCCGGTTGATTTGGAAAAATGGAAAATGGCGCCCTTTGCCTTCAGGTGTGATTTCGGCAGCAACAACACCGCTTTTTACACTAAAAGATAAATTTAAGGTTTTGGGCGAACCTTTTCGAAAAAAGGGTGAAAACCCCGAAGAAAACCTGGCCGACATGGTGAAAAGAAGACTGGGTACAAGTTTTCTCGATTATGCCATCGACCCGTTTATCTCAGGTATTTATGCAGGCGACCCAAAATACCTGATACCAAAATACGCATTGCCAAAATTGTATGCTTTGGAACAAAATTATGGCAGTTTTATAAAAGGTTCAATCCAAAAAGCAAAAGAGAAGAAAAACAATCCACGCCTGCAAAAAGCAACCGGAGCAGTTTTTTCGGCAAAAGGGGGGCTGAGCTGTTTAATTGCTGCGCTTACTGAAAAAATCGGTTCAAAAAATATTTTATTGAATGCATTAAATACAACGGTTGTTCCGACGCTAAATGGTTTTATAATTAAAACAGAAATTAATAACGCCCCTATACAGGTCCACACAAAAAAAGTGGCAACAACTTTTGGTGGAAACGAATTAATGGACCTGTTGCCATTTCTTTCAGAACAGGAAAAGGCGCCTTTTGAGCAGTTGGAATACGCATCGGTGGTTCAGGCAATTATCGGTTTCAACAATTGGAACGGTATATCTCTCAACGCTTTTGGCGGATTGGTCCCAACCATTGAGAACAAAAATATTCTTGGTGCGTTATTTACCTCGTCGTTCTTTGCCGGGCGTGCCCCTAAAAACGGAGCCCTAATTTCGGTTTTTATGGGAGGGATAAAGCGGCCTGATATTTTCGAAATGAACAATGAAAAAATTCAACCGGTACTCTCTGACGATGTGTGCAAAATGTTTGGTTTGCGTGATTTTAAGCCCGATTTACTAAAATTTTACCGTTATAAATATGCTATTCCGCAATATGGCCTTAGTTCGGCAAAACGGTTTGAAACAATTCGCCAGGTAGAACAAAAATACCCTGGACTTTTTCTGGCCGGCAACATCAGGGACGGAATTGGAATGGCCGACCGGATTAAACAGGCCCGCACAATTGCTGAAGAATTAAAATAAGATTTTGCATCAAGGAAAAATCAATGCAGTTTTAAGTTCCTGAAAGATTCGATAATTATGAAAGAAATTGCTGAAATTGCTGAAACATACGCTGGGATTCAATCGGAGGTTTGCAAGGTTCTTGAATCGGCCGATGGGAAAGGGAAATTTGCAGTTCATCCCTGGCAAAAAGAAATTGGCAGCGGCATTACCTGTGTTTTGCAAAACGGTGCAATTATCGAAAAGGGCGCTGTCAACTTCTCTTTTGTAAAAGGGGAATTTTCGCCAAAAATGGTGCAGTTGCTTGGCGAAGAAGCTGAAAACTATGCTGCTACAGGAATATCGTCGATTTTGCATCCCTTAAATCCATGGATGCCCATTATCCACATGAATGTCCGCTATTTTACACTGAACAACGGTGTATCTTGGTTTGGCGGCGGGATAGATTTGACCCCTCATATTATTGAACCGGATGACGCTGTTTCATTCCATTATTCATTAAAGGAAATTTGCGACAGGTTCGATACCAATTTTTATCCTGAATTTAAGAAATGGGCTGATGAATACTATTTCCTGCCCCACCGGAATGAAACCCGGGGAATTGGGGGAATTTTCTTTGATCGGCTTAAACCCGGGGAAAACAACACTTTCGAAGTCCTTTTTGAATTTACCCGGTTACTTGCAACAAGTTATCCGCTTATTTATTCGGGTTTTATGAAAAAAAACAGTTCAAAGCCCTTTTCCGAACGGGAGAAAAATTGGCAAAACCTGCGCCGGGGACGATATGTGGAGTTTAACCTGATTCACGACAGGGGCACTAAATTTGGGCTGGAATCGAATGGAAATACCGAATCTATTCTTTTAAGCCTTCCTTCAAATGCATCATGGGAATTCAATTATATTCCAGGCCGGGGCGGATTTGAGGAAAAAACACTGGCACATTTGAAAAAAGGGATTGACTGGCTTCATTTGAATCAATAATCGAACGTTTACACAAAAAGAATGAGTAGGAAAACAGCAGTAATTTTATCCAATGTGGGTACGCCCGACGAGCCAACAGTTGGCGCCGTAAGGAGATACCTGTTCCAGTTTTTAAACGACAGGCGGGTGATTGATTTGCCATGGTTGCTTCAAAAGTTTCTGGTAAATTTCATAATTGTACCGTTCAGGGCGCCAAAATCAACAAAATTGTATCAAATGCTTTGGACTGACAAAGGCTCTCCGCTGCTGGCCATTTCAAACGAAAGCAAAGAAAAATTGCAGGAAATACTGGGCGAAAATTACGCGGTTTTTGTGGGAATGCGTTACCAGAACCCTTCGTTAAAATCGGTGTTGAAAACCATAAAAGAAAAACGTTTCGATAAAATTGTGGTGCTTCCCATGTTTCCGCAATATGCTTCGTCAACCACCGGCACCATCAGCCAACTGGTAAATACCGAAATTGCAAAATGGAATGTGATCCCTGAACTGACCATTGTTTCGCAGTTTTACGACAATCCCGGATTTGTAAAAGCTTTTGCAGCGCAAATAAAAAAATACAAACCCGAAGAATTCGACCACATTATTTTTTCGTACCACGGGCTGCCGTTCAGCCAAACCGACCGGGTGCACCCCGGAATTAAAACGGCGCAATGCAACTGCGAAGTTGAAATGCCCGCTCACGGAAGCTTTTGTTACAAAGCCACCTGCTATGAAAGCACGCGTTTGCTGGCCAAAGAACTGGGATTGCCAAAATCGGCTTATTCTGTGGCTTTTCAGTCGAGGCTGACTAAAAACTGGCTAAAACCATTCTCCGACGAAGAAGTAATTAAACTGGCAAAACAAGGGAAAAAACGGGTTTTGATTGTTGCCCCTGCTTTTATTGCCGATTGCCTTGAAACCACCGTTGAAATCGGGATTGAATACCAGCATTTGTTTACAGCAAACGGGGGCGAAAAAATTCAACTGGTTGAAAGTTTAAATGCAAATACCGACTGGATTGAAACACTTTATCAAATAGTTACATCAAAAAAACTGAAAAGTGAAACCTGTGTTTGAAAATATGCTGACTTTTGAATTTGGAATTAACATGGGCGCTGGCGCCATTCCTGCTGGGCAGCTTCTTTATCGGGCAGTTTCTGGGGCGGAAAATTTATCGTTGGAGACTATACCGGAAATCAAATCCCAAAAATCAATATACAAATCTCAAATTTCAATCAAGTTTAGTTCCGGTTACAGGACTTCGACTTTCCCA
This sequence comes from uncultured Prolixibacteraceae bacterium, assembly GCA_947085485.1. GTDB lineage: Bacteria > Bacteroidota > Bacteroidia > Bacteroidales > Prolixibacteraceae > Draconibacterium. Next base: position 10,259 of record CAMTWS010000028.1, on the reverse strand, counting down.
AGTCGAAGATTTTAAAATCACTGACTTTGGAAAGTCCGTGTCCCCTGTTGCAACCCATCCGATTTTGCTGTTACCTTTATTTCGCCACCCGCTTTGTCCAACCGAACAATTAACTGGCATTTGCCGCTGAACGTTTTTACGCGGGGTTGCTGAAAGCTGTGCATTTCCTTCGGGTTTTCGCTGGCCACTGCCTGTAGTTTCCCATTTCCTGAAATCTCAAATTCAACCTGAATTTCGGCGTTGGGAACCAGTAACCCGTTTTCATCCAAAACCTCAATATTGAAATAAGCCAGGTCATTTTTTACTCCCTGAAAAGTATTTTCTTCAACAGTTATTTTTAGCTGAGTTGGTTTACCTGTTGTTTTTAATGTTTGCCGGGCCACCTCTTTTCCATCCTTTATACCTACCGCAACTAATTCTCCGGGTTGATAGGGAACTTCGAACTGAGCTGTCAGTTTTGTTTCGTCCGAAACCTTTTTTGTTCCAATAACTTCGCCATTCAATTCCAGCCGGACTTCTTCGCAGCGCGAATAAACGGAAACCTGCAGTGGTTTTCCTTCGTTGCCTTCCCAGTTCCAGCTTTTCAATTCGTTGGGCCAGCCCCAGAAACTTACAATTTCCTTTCGTCCTGCCGGGATAGGCACATGGACAAGCATCTCCAGATCGCTGTTGCGCCAAACCACATCGCGGAAATACATTTGTGGCTTTTTGAAACCCAAAATGCTAATGTCGCCCGAATTGTTAATAAACCAGGGCCAGGGCATAAGAAATTTTGTTGTATCGTTATCCAGTTTAGCGTTTCCAATTCCCGATTCTCCTAAATGATCCATCCCTGTCCACACAAAATCGCCGATTACATAAGGGTGTTTTTCAACCTGTTGCCAGTTTTCGAAGGCCTCTTTGGCAATCGATTCAGTGCCAATCATTATCCTGTTGGGGAATTTCGCATGGTCGGGTTCGTATTGTTTCCACTGGTAATTGTAACTGTGGACATCCATTTGTGCAAAAGCCTGTTCTGTATCTTTCCAGGTTTTTCCGGGGTTATCCCAAAAACTGCACATAGCGTGTGTAACCGGGCGGGTTTTATCGAATTCAAGCGCTTTTTCCCTTAGCTTCCTGAAAATTTCCAGCCCTAAAGAATCGGCGCGCTCCTGAATTTCATTGCCCACACTCCAGATGATAATCGACGGGTGGTTGCGGTCGCGTTTGACCATGGCTTCCATGTCTTTTTCCCACCACTGGTCGAAATAGAGATTGTAATCCTGCGGGTTTTTGGGTTTTTGCCACTGATCGAACGATTCGTCAATGACCAGCATTCCAAGTTTGTCGCAGGCATCAAGAAAAGTTTTCGATGGCGGGTTGTGGGCGGTGCGAATAGCGTTAAACCCGTTTTCTTTCATTATTTTTACCCTTCGGTATTCAGCCGTTTCGAAGGCAGCCGAACCCAGCGGACCGTTGTCGTGGTGCAGGCAACCGCCTTTTAATAAGATGCTTTCACCGTTTAAAAGAAATCCCTTTTCGGCAGAAAATTCAGTTGTACGGATTCCGAAAAATTCATCGGTTTGATCAATCACTTTATTGCCGTCAATCAATTTAACCGTTGCGGTGTATAATTCGGGGTTTTCATGTGACCAGCGTTGCGGATTTGCAACTTCAATTTTTTGATTTATTAAAGTATTTTTCTTTCCGGCTTCAACCTGTAACTGGGTTTCAATCTGCGTTACCAATATCCCTGCAGGATTTTTGATTTCAATTCTTACATTCAAATCTTTCGCCTCCCGCGATGCGTTTGCAACCTGAGTTTCAAAATTTATCATTGCTTTTTCGGCGGTAACTTCTGCTGTTGAAATAAAATTCCCCCATAAATCAATATGAACAGGATTCATTTTTAACAAAGTCACATCGCGGTAAATTCCCGAGCCGCTGTACCAACGCGAATTTTTGCCTTCATTTTTCACCTGAACGGCTAAAACATTGTCTTGTCCGGCCGGGTTGAGATGTTCGGTTAAATCGAATGCAAATGCGGTGTAGCCGTAAGGATGGTTCCCCAGGTGATGTCCGTTCAACCAAATATCTGCATTCATATAAATCCCGTCGAAAAGAATTTTTATGATTTTGCCTTCATCGGCTTTATCCAGCGTAAAATGTTTGCGGTACCATGCAATTCCTCCAACCACATGAGCAGTTGAAGGCCCCCCGGCGCTCGCTTCCGAAAAAGGGCCGATTTGTTTGATGCCTTCTTTTGCAGGCAAACCTGCCTGCCGGTCTGGCAGGTCTTCGATGCTGTAATCATGGGGCAAATCAAGTGTCCGCCAGGCTGCATCGTCGAAAGCGGGTTTGTTCGGCGCTTTCAACACCGGAGCGGATAAATTTCCAGTTGGCATTGAAGTTGGTTTCGCGTTCAAATTTTTTATTTTGAACAGTACATGAAACACAAAACAAAAAGATGATCAGCAATAATAACAAAGATTTGATTTTCATTGGTTTATGGTTTATTTATTTGTCAATTATTTATTGTCAGTCAATTATTTCAAAACAAATATAAGTTCAAGATATGGTTTAAAACCTTATTTTCGGATTTTCACCTTAGTAGCTAAGAATTCATAGGACATCATCAACCTTATTTACCTTATCCTGAAGGCTATTCTGATAATATTTCAGAAATTTTTCATACTCATCGGCAAAACTATGCTTTTTATGATGTTCAGGTTGATTTAAAATATACTTACACACCCTGTCAACATGCGATTTTGAAACAGAAAATGCCGAAGCAGACTGCTGCCAACGGAAGGGTAATGCAGTAAGTTTATTTTCATTAATGAATCTTTCGGAGTTATCTGCAATGATGGTGGCCATCTCTTCCTCTGAAAAGGAGGCAGAACGCGAAATCAGGAAATGTGCATGTTCAGGATTTGCATAAATGGCATAAAGTTTTGATTCATTCCTGTTTACAATTCCTGTTATATATTTTTCAATCCTGACACGACTTTTTTCAGGTATAATACCTTTTCTTCCAAAGGTTGTAAATACAAAATGTGTGTATAAATTATTGTATTCTATTTTCATTGAAATAAGGTAAATAAGGTTTGTCTATGTATTGTAATTATTTGGCTACTAAGGTTTAAAACAATAAATAAGGTTTTTACAATTCTACCGAAAATTATATGACAGGTGAATTTAAACTACCTTTTGGAGATAATTCTGAAAATCATCGCATTTAATGGTTTTTCCATCATATGCATTTTTAATAGCATTTAAGGTAACGATGTTCCGTTTTACCTTTTTTTTAACCATGCGATCATCAACTATTTTCTTTTTTTTCGATTTTTCATTAATAATTACAGTCGTCATAACCACAGATTTTCAACAAAACTAATAAATTCCCTTGTATTTTATCATTGTATTATCTCACTACCACCGTTTTCACGTTCATAAATTCTTTAATACCGTAGGTTGAAAGCTCGCGGCCGAAGCCACTGTTTTTAATTCCGCCAAACGGAAGGCGGGGATCGGATTTTACATTATCGTTTACAAAACAGCAACCTGCATCCAGCAGTTTTTCAGCAATATATTCCCCCTTTTTCAAATCGCGGGTAAAAACTGCGGCGCCCAAACCAAATTCGGTGTCGTTGGCAACCCTGATTGCTTCCGCTTCATCTTTCACCCTGATTACCGCAGCCACCGGGCCAAACAGTTCTTCGTCGTAAGCGGGCATTCCTGATTTTACATTTTCCAAAATGGTGGGCGGATAAAATGCCCCTTTGCGGTTGGGGATTTCGCCACCCAAAACAATTTCGGCGCCCTTTTTAACCGAGTTTACTACCTGCCGGTGCAGTTCGTCGCGCAAATCAATTCCTGCCAGCGGCCCCATGGTAGTTTCCCGATCGCATGGATCACCAAAAACAGCCATGTTCATTTCGTTGGTAAAATATTCGAGAAATTCAGGATAAACTTCATCGACAACAATAAACCGTTTGGCGGCAATACAACTTTGCCCGGCATTAAAAAGTCTTCCGGCAGCACAAGCTTTTGCTGCTGCTGCCAAATCGGCATCTTTCAAAATCAGGTACGGGTCGCTGCCACCCAGTTCCAAAACACATTTTTTCAATACGTTTCCGGCAATGGATGCCACACTTTTTCCAGCCGGTGTGCTTCCGGTTAAACTCACCGCCTTTATGGCACGATGCCGAATTACATTTTCAACCTGACCGCTTCCAATCAGTAATGTACGAAACACATTTTCGGGGAATCCGGCTTCGCGAAATAGCTCTTCGATGGCCATGGCGCAACCCGGAACATTGCTGGCATGTTTTAAAACCGCAGTATTCCCGGCCATAATTGTTGGTGCGGCAAACCTGAAAACCTGCCAGAACGGGAAATTCCAAGGCATGACTGCAAGAATTGTCCCCATCGGTTGATAAGAAACAAAAGAACGGTATGCTTCAGTTTGAATTATTTCGTTTTCAAGAAAACTCTCGGCATTGGTTGCGTAATATTCGCACACCCAGGCACATTTTTCAATTTCAGAAATGCCTTCCCTCGTCACTTTTCCCATTTCGAGCGCCATCAACCGCGCAAGTTCCTCTTTTCTGCTTCTTAACAAAGTTGAAAGGTTTTGCATAAATGCAGCCCTATAGGCAAAAGAAGTAAGCCGCCACTGATGCCACGATTTATCGACTGAATTAATTATTTTCTCAACTCCTTTTTCAGAATGTGTTTCAAATGATTTAACGGTTTTGCCGGTAGCAGGATTTATTGATTTCAACATAATTGCAGTGATTGATTTTGAAAACTAAAACTAACAAAATTATTACGTTGAAAAGGTAAAGCAGGTTTTGTGGGAAAACAAAAGAATTGAAGGATATTGCATATAAGGAAGGATCAAACCCCATATCTACAATTTGTTTCATAATATCTTGTTTTTAAATAGTTTTCGTTTATTTTGCAGCATAAATACAGTACAATTGAATATCTAAATAAATTATACACGAAATTGTATCTTTAAACGCAGGAAAACCGATTTGTTTTTAGTTTATACATTTAAAAACAGGAACATGAGAATTATAGTAAAAGAGCCAACAGACATGGAGACGAATTTAAGCGGATTTCAATTGTTCAATAAACTGACTGAAGAAGAATTCAGCCGGTTAAACTTTGATAAAACCTGCTCGCTGTTTAAAAAATCCACCGTTATTTATCGCGAAGGAAGCCGGTTAACCGGCTTTTACTGTGTTACCCGCGGAATTGTAAAAATTTTTAAAACGGGTATCGACGGAAAAGAACAAATCATCAGGTTTGCAAAAAAAGGCGAAATAATCGCTTACCGCTCGTTGTTGAGCCAGGAGTTGGCATGTACCACAGCAAAAGTAATCGACGAAGCAATTTTGTGCCATATTCCTTATCAAACATTACTTTTCCTGATACAAAACAACTGGCAGTTTTCGCACCACATGCTGCAAATTGTTTGCAGGGAGCTGCGCGAGGCCAACGATTATATTACTGATATTGCCCAGAAAACCGTGCGCGAACGTTTGGCCGAAGTTTTGCTGCTGCTGAAGGAAAACTTCGAACTCGACAACCAGAATACGCTCCAGATTTCGCTTACCCGCGAAGAGCTGGCCAACATGGTGGGTACAGCAACCGAATCGGTAATCAGGTTGCTATCAGAATTTAAACAGGATAAGCTGATTGAATTACAGGGGCGAAAAATTAAATTTCTCGATATTGCCAGTCTGCGAAAGGTTGCAAACATTTAAGTTTTATGCAGGATCGCCACAAAAACAAACATCAGTATTTTAATGAACAAAGCCGAACTTCGCAATCCTTTGTATTCCCCTTTCTGGCCGATCTGATTAATTTTAATACCGAAATTGCTGTTCTTGAAATTGGATGCGGCGAGGCCGGCAATTTAAAACCCTTTGTTGACATGGGCTGCAAAGCCACCGGTATCGATATTTCGCGCAGCCGCATCGAATTGGCAAAAGAGTTTTACAAAGACCATATTAACCGACAAAACCTGACTTTAATTTGCGAAGACATTTATAAAGTTAATCCCGACAAAAAATACGATGTGATAATTATGCGCGACGTAATTGAACACATCCCGAACCAGGAAAAATTTATGGGTTTTGTAAAAAAAAATCTTAACCCCGATGGAAAAATTTTTCTTGCTTTTCCGCCGTGGCAAAACCCGTTTGGCGGGCACCAGCAAATCTGCAGCAACCGTTTGCTTTCGAAACTTCCGTGGTTTCATCTTTTCCCGCGAGGTTTTTACATCCGTTTTCTGAAATGGATGGGCGAAAGCGATGCAACCATCACCGCGCTGCTTGAAATAAGAGATACCGGCATTTCAATCGAGCGTTTTGAGCGGATTTTAAGGCGCGAGAACTACAAAACCGTAAAACGTGTGTTCTGGTTTATTAATCCCAATTATCAAACGAAATTCGGGCTGAAACCGCGCAAACAGATTCAATTGATTACCGCCATCCCGTGGGTTCGTAACTTTTTTACTACCGCGATGTATTATGTGGTTTCGAAACAGGATTAGGCGACTGGGTTAACGGTTGGTGGTGTGTATTGGCGTGGTTGCAAAAAAGCGCTTCGGTTTGATTACCTACTGAAACCCGCATTAAATATGACACATTGCTTTGTTTTTATGTCATTATTTTTCTTTTAGACGATTCTCAATATCCATATTTTGATGTAAAATCCTAACTACTTCGATAATATCGCCCTCAGCCTTTTTGTAAAAAATTAAATGAGACTTAACCTTGGTCATTCTATATCCTCGTCGAACATAATCCATTTTTCGACTTAGCTTGAAGTTCTCCGCAATAAATTCTATCTCATTAATAATTAGATTATGATATCTGTCAGCTTGTTCCAAAGACCATTCATTCAACGTGTAATGCCAAATCTTACCCAAATCGTTAATCGCTTTTTCACTGATCCGATATTTGCTAATCATAAGTACTTACTATGTAATTCAGCAAGATGCTGTGTTGCATCAAAATCTTCAATCAAAGGACTATTTTCCCCTTCAATCAAAGCATTCCTTAATTCTCTTAATTTTATCTCTTCTGTTTCCAAAAGTCTTAATGCAGAACGAACAACTTCGCTTACCGAACTGTATTTCCCTGAGTCAACCTCTGAGTTTATGAAATTTTCAAAGTGTGAACCTAATGATATTGAAGTATTTTTCCCCATTTGATTTGTTTTTATTATTTCAAAATTACCAAATCCTGGTAACAAAATCAAAAGAATTTTATCATAAATCATTTTTTAAATATTTCATGATTGTTTTGATTGTTTATACACTTCACTCCATGTTGGCTCTTTTCCTGTGATCAGAATTGATACCCTGAAAATCTTTGCTGCCAGTTTGCGTAAAAAATAAAATGTCAGAACAAGCACAAGAAAAGAACCCGTAAGTTGCCAGAACCCAACCTCTGTTATTGCCCATCGCATTGGCATTGAAGTTGCTGAAGTCAGGGGAAACCATGAAAGAAATACGGACAATCCGCTATCGGGATCTTTCGTTACCATAAACGATGCTATCACAAAAACAATGGGCAACATCATAAGCGAACTTTTGCCTGAATTATTGGGGTCGGTAATTATTGATGCAATGGCAGCAAGTATGGCATTCCAGATTAAAATTCCGGTGAGGGCGAAGGGAAAATACAATAAAATGGATGGAAAATATAAATAATCAAGGATGCTTGATACAGGCAAACCTGTGAATTGAAAAAATAGCATTCCGCCTGTTATGCCAATAACTGAATATGTAATCATGGATGAGATTCCTGTTAAAGTAATTCCAAATATTTTCCCATCCATCCACACTTGCGGACTAATGGCAGAAACAATTTGTTCCGTTATTTTTAACTGCTTCTCGCCAGTTATAGCAGTGAATTGATAAGCAAAACTAAGAAATACTGCCATTATCATAAGTCCTGCAAAAAACCAGGCAAGCACAACCCTGTTCTTGGAATTACCTGTATATAGAAACGATTCGACAACAGGCGCCGGCAACAAAACAACGGCTAATTCATCGGGGCTTAATCCGATTCTTTGCATTTCTCTTTGTTTGTGGTATTCATTTAAAACTGTTTTTAGTTTCTTAATGGCACGCGTGTTTTTATATGCGTTTATGGTAAATATTTCACCATCTTTTTCGAGTAAAACACCGTTGTTTTCATTTTTTAACTTCTCTGTAAACCTGGTTTTATGTTCTGCCGGAATCCTGTTTATTTTGTAGCCATCTTTCAGGATTTCTGTTAAAGTGTTGTCCATATCATTTAAAACGGATATTTCCAATTTCTCACCCGAGCCGGAAAACGCATATTTCCCCCCAAAGTAAAAAACTACTGACACAATAAGCATAACTACAATCCCGATAGCCTCATTCCTGGGCTTAAAAAAACGGCTGTACTCCCAGCGCGTTACGGTTATTACCTGTTTCCAATATTTCATTGCCTGTGAGATTTTACAAGTTGAATAAAAATTTCATGAAGGTCCGGTTTGTGGCTTGTGATATCGCAAATTCCTTCAACCTTGGCCAATTCATACAATACATTTTTAAGGCCGGTTTCATGGCCGAAAGTAAGTTCTACCCTCAAATCATCAATATGGTTTACACTTTCAACTCCGGTTAGCTTTTGAAATGTGGCTTCATCAATAGGTGAATCCAGTTGCAGTTCGATGATTTGTTTTTTACCAAATTCTTTGTATATTCCTGATAATGAACCGTTATATAACTCCTCGCCGTTGTTAATCAGGAAAACTTTGTTGGCCACCTTTTCGACTAATGACATTTGATGAGCGCTTAATAAAATTGTAGTTCCCTGGTTGTTGATTTCCTTAATAAATTCAATGAATTTTTCCTGATTCAGCGGATCCAAACCGGAAAAAGGTTCGTCGAGAACGGCAAAAGCAGGTTTATGAAGTATAGAAGCCACAAACTGAATTTTTTGCTGATTCCCTTTTGAAAGCACTTGCAGTTTTTCTTTTGCCCTGTCAGCAAGCCCAAGCCTTTCCAGCCACTCCAATGCCGATTTCTTTGCGTCTGCTTTATCCATGCCTCTTATGGATGCAAGGTAAACCAATGATTTCAATACCGGAATATCCGGATAGAGTCCCCGTTCTTCAGGCAAATAACCAATAAGTCCGGCTTGCGGAACCGAATTGGAATTACCGTTCAGGTTCCATTCTATTTGTCCGCTGTCCGATTTAATAATATCAAGTAAAATGCGCAGTGTTGTTGTTTTTCCTGCACCATTTGGCCCCAGAAAAGCAAAAATATCTCCTTGCTCAACTGAGAATGAGATATTGTTTACTGCTTTTACATTCAAAAAGTCTTTGCTTATTGAATGTACTTTAAGAACTGTTTGTTGTAATTTATATTCCATAAGCTATTCGTTTTTATACTCAGCATGAACGACATCGGTTTGGCGGTATGTTGCCTCCCGTTTTTTATTTCTCAATCGTACTGAAATCTACATTTCAGAATCAATATTTCATCACTCTTTACCTGATAAATCAAACGATGTTCATCAGTTATCCGTCGAGACCAATATCCTTTATATTTATGCTTTAATGGCTCTGGCTTACCAATTCCTTTAAATGGGCTTCGTGAAATATCGTTAAGCATATCGTTAATCCGGGCCAATATCTTTATATCGGAGTTGAGCCAATATTGGTAATCTTCCCAGGATTCATCAACAAATACATATTTCATCAGTCAATCAAGTCTTTTGAGAAAGTCAAACCTGTTTTAGCTTTTTCAATTGCCGAATCCAGCCGCATTTCATTTGTCTTGGATGATAACTCATGCTGTGTTGCATTTAATGAATTATACTCATTCAAAGAAATCACCACAACACCACTATCTTTACCCCGATTAATAATCAGTGTTTCAAAATTATCGCTTACATCATCAAGATATCGTTTAATATCTTTCCGAAAATCAGAAATTGTAGTTGTAATCATTGTACTAATTTTTGTACAAAATTACGTACATTTAATCACAAGTCCAAATTAATTATTATGTGATTGTGAATAATTTTAAAATGGGTGGCAACGGTTTATGGTCGAGTAGGCCGGAGGAACTTCCCCTCCAGCCTCTCACAGAACCGTGCTTGATAGTCTCCCATCACACGGCTCTTGTTATACAGTAAGCATTCGGTAAACCCCGTTTTGTTTTCATATAAAAACAGCATACTGCTTTGAGAGTTTCTCCAAAACATTCGGAGAACTTT
>CAMTWS010000027.1:0-22743 GCA_947085485.1 uncultured Prolixibacteraceae bacterium | reverse complement strand
TCAACCAGGATTGCGCTCGTGCTCATTAGCAACAGTTTTAAAATCGGCCTTGCAAAGAGTTCAACAAAAGTACAAATGGATCGCATACGCGCTACACGTTAGCTTCGGAAGTCAATGACGTTTGGATATATGGAGGATTGCAGACAACGGTGCAGGCATAGATAAATCTCATATTTTAGAGTTATTTAACCGTGGCAACCGGAAAAAACTGAATGGAAATGCCAGCGCTTTTAAAGGATTGGGGCTTATGCTCTGCAAAGATTTTGTTGAAAAAAATGGCGGACAAATCTGGCTCGAAACCCAAAAGGGTGAAGGCAGCAAGTTTTATTTCACGGTACCATGTTAAGCGCTTTGGATTTCTGTCGTTAACTCATCTAAAAATTGATGCAACTCTTTTTTCAGCGCCGGTTTCAATAATTCATTTACCTTATGATGATATTCATTTATCCAGTTTTTTTCACGAGGGGTTAATAATCCGAGGTTTATCAATGTTGTATCGATTGGACAAACCGTAAGGGTTTCAAAACCAAGAAACTGTCCAAATCCTGTTTTTTCTTTTTCAATGCACACCATCATATTTTCGATCCTGATCCCATATTCGCCCTCGCGGTAAAATGCCGGCTCGTTCGACATAACCATCCCCGGCTCAATCCGGTGTTCGTTGTACTCCTGCCTGATTGACATCGGCCCTTCGTGCACATTCAGAAAATGCCCAACTCCGTGACCGGTTCCATGCCCGTAATTCATGCCGTTTTCCCAAAGCGGCTTCCGTGCCAGGATATCGAGATGACAGCCTTTTGTACCCAAAGGAAACTCAGCCAATGTAAGTGATATCATTCCCTTTAAAACCAATGTAAAATCTGTTTTTTGCTGTTCAGTAACACGGCCAACGGCAACGGTTCGCGTAACATCGGTTGTTCCATCCAAATACTGCCCTCCCGAATCGAACAATAAAATTCCTTCAGCATCAACCGAAAAAGCATCGTCGGGGCCAACACTTAAATGAACTATCGCACCATGACTTTTGTAGCCCACGATCGGGGTAAAACTCTCGCCTTTGAAATTGCTTTGTTTCGAACGAAATTCGGACAGCTTTCTGCCAATTTCGAATTCGGTAATTTTGGTTTTGCCAATATTCGATTTTAACCAGAAAAGAAATTCAACCAAAGCTACCCCATCTTTTTTTATCGCCTGCTTAAAACCATTCAACTCGGCGCTGTTTTTTATTGCTTTTGCAATTGAAATCAGCGATGTACCCTTGATTATTTCATTGTTTTTATTTAATAAATTGAAAATTGAATAGTTAGCAGTTGACGCATCGAGATGTATTTTCCTGTTTTTTATTTCTGAAAGAAATGAATAAAATGAGTCATAATCTTTGATGCAAACTCCATCATTTTCAAGGATTTTAAATAAGTCGGAAGGTATTTTGGATTTATTGACAAACAAATAATTTTCATCTTTCCCCACCAGGCCAAAACCCATAAAAACCGGATTGAAATTAATATCGGAACCACGCAAATTATGCAACCAGGCCAATTCGTCGAGCATTGAAACCACATGTAAATCAGCTCCCACTTTCTTCAAACCTTCAGCAAGCCGGGTTTGCTTTTCGTTACGGGAAAACCCGGAAAAACTTGTATTCAATTCAAAAATTTGTTCTGAAGGCATTTGAGGCCGGTTATCCCAAATTGCCTCAAACAAGTCGGGTGTTTCAACCAGTTCGATTTCCTTTTCAGACAAAACTTTTCGCAAATTCCGGTAACCTGCAACCGATATGGTTTGTGCGTCAACCCCAACACGGTTTCCGGCGCATAATTTTTCAACCAACCACATTTCCGGGGAAATTGCTTCGGGTACACGTAATTTGTACATCGCAATTCCGGTTCCACTTAACTGTTCTCCGGCCTGAATAAAATAGCGGGTATCGGTCCATAAACCTGCTTCGGTTTTTGTAATAACAGCAATTCCGAACGAGCCTGTGAAACCCGAAATGAATGAACGGGTTTGCCACCGTGCGGACAAATATTCGTTTGAATGCGGATCGGTTCCTGATATATACCAGGCATCCAAATCCATTTTTTGCATTTCGGTACGAAGCGCCGCTAATCGTTTTTGGATAACATTCATTTTTTAAAAAATTCCTTAACAAATTGTTTCATCGAAGGTGCCGGTATGTCATCGTAATTAAACTCATTTTCAGCATAAAATGCGTATCCGAGTATATCGTCCATCGGTTTTAAATTGTAAGTTGATTCAGGAATAACTTCAAAAGCCAAATCGATTGTAAACACGCTAAAACCCGAAAAAATATATTCATTGGGCGCCGAGGAAATATATTTCATCGATTTTACTTTCATTCCCAGTTCTTCGAAAAGTTCTCTTCTAAGTGCATCTTCAACCGATTCGGAATGATCGACGAAACCACCGGGCATATCCAGTTTTCCATAGTCGGGTTCAATCCCGCGGGTAACCAGCATCAATTTTCCATTTCCGTTGGTTACAAGCGCGGCAACGGCTGCCGATGCATTAATGTAATAATGGAACCCACACGAACGGCATTTTAATGAACGTTCGCCAAAAACATCAAACTTTGGCGAACCGCATTTCGGACAAAATTTGAGAACATTTAAAGGATGGGTTTTTTGCATCTATTTAACTATTTTTTGTGCTTTCAACCAGTTAAAAAACAGTTCCGGCCACTGGTCAACAGGCAATTTCTTTTTCGTCATTCCAAAACCATGACCACCCTGCTGAAAAATATGCATTTCGGCAGGAATGTCAATTTCTTTCAGGGTTTTATCCTGCGCAAACAAGGAAAATGAAGTAAAAATTAATGTCAAAAGAAGACTAAATAGTTTCATTATATTTATTTTAAAGGTAAATAGATAGGTGATTGTGTAAAAGTGTGTATAGTTCGCGTGATTCACTTTCAAGGTTTTGTAAAAATAAATTGCTTTGATAATTTATTAAAATCTTATATTCATACAATATGCTGTCTGATATGTTTTTTTAATTTTAATTCAATCAGTTGATTTCTTTTGGTGTTCGTATTTCGGTCATTTGATATCCTTCCCTAAAATTTATTGAATTGTAACCCCTGATCCTTTCAAGGTTTACAATGTGTTTAAAATTCCAACTAACTAAAACATCTGCTTTTCCAAGATTCTTTCAAAAAAGGGTTTGGTTTCTTTTTCAAACTCCTTGTCAAAGTATCCGCCAAATACAGAAGTATCGATGTAAATTCGTCTTATCATTTTTAGCAAATTTACAAAAATTTTTAATCAAGAAACTGTGAAGTTTTTTTACGTGAATAGAAATAAGCAAGAATCAGAAAACTTCAATTGAAATATAAACTTAAAATATCAAAATTAAACATGCCTATTTCGTTTTCGCACCCACAAAATAATGTTCTTTATCTGAAAACAGAATATTGAAAGTGGTCAGCGAACCATAAATCCGTGTAATGTACTGTTGTAAATCAACTTTCTCTTCATCGGTTAAAACGCTGTGGCTGTTGATGTTTTGCTCCATAACGCGCAACCTGTCGCGCAACATCACTATTTTATGAAAAAATACTTCAACCGGAATTTCCTTTGGCTGTAAACTTCTGTTGGCAGGCTGGAGCAGCATTGTCCCTCCCACCCATTTTTCGCCTAAGGGCACAACTTCGTTGAGCATTGCGTATTTATCTAAAACGTAACTCATTACCTTTTCGATTTCGGTAATCGAAATCCCGCTTTTGGGGGCTTCTACATTTTTTGTCAGAATGGTTAAATCTGTATTTCTTTTGGTAATTTCCATTTTACCACCACGTTCGAAGAAAATTTCGTACGCGGTTAAATTGTTTTTGCTCACAATGCCTTCGCCATAGCGCGGATGATCAACCCTTGATCCTACTGATAATTCTTCCATGATACAAATTGGTTAAATTATAAAACTGTTAAATTGTTAAATGCTATATAGTTAAATTGCAAATATGTTTATTTTAGCGGAGAGTCGGGTTCCCGGGCAAAAGTCCTGTAAATAAATCCGTCAACCAAATCGGCCCACAATTTTGCAATCAGAACGGTGGCTTTTCCTTCAATAAACGTAAGAATTATTTTACGTCTTCGTCTTTTCACGGCTTTGTAAATATGGTGGGCGCACTTTTCGGCCGACATCATTTTATTTTCATCGCGGGGCGTTTCACCTTGCTGGCTGCCATCGGCCACCAGCGCCGATTTTCGTATTTCAGACGAGGTAAACCCGGGTGCGGCAACCAGCACATGCAATCCTGATCTCCTGTGTTCAACCCTAACCGAATCGAGAAAACCACGCATGGCAAATTTTGATGCAGAATAACCCGAACGACAGGGCAATCCAACATAGCCCCCAACTGAAATAACGCCTACCAACGATCCCTTTGTTGCAAGCAAATAAGGCAACGCATACTTGGTGCAATAAACAGTTCCCCAAAAATTTACATCCATCAGTTTCCGAAGCACATCCATTTCAACATCAACAATAGCAGCACGCATCGAAATACCGGCGTTGTTGATTAATACATCGATTCGACCAAATCTTTTTACAGCACTTTCGATTAAGGATTTACAATCCGCCTCAACAGAAACATCGGTTTTTATTGAAAGAATTTCGACATTTGTTAACCTGTTTTCAAGTTCTTTTAACCGTTCGATCCGCCGGGCAGCCAAAACCAGGTTCCAACCTTTCGAAGCATATTCTTCGGCCAATGCCTTACCAATTCCTGATGATGCCCCGGTTATTACAACAACTTTATTTTGCATAATAAATTATGAATCTGAAAAATGCATTTTTTTTCGGAAAAATACGAAATGCAAAATAGTAATTATAAAGATTAAAACCTAAAATAATTACAGAGGTGCAACAAGAATCGGTTATTTCTCGAAGATTTTTCGAATTCCTTTTCCCAGTTTATGCAACGAATCCTGGAGTTCATCTTTTGCAGCGCTGGTAATTGTTTTGCGGGCTTCAGACAAATCGACTTTAACCTCCGGCTTTCCGACAGGTCCGATAACTGTAACACCCGCCGGTAATGCGGTTATTTTTTGGTTTCCGGGAATGGCGCTTAAAATATTTTGGATATCGGTTCCAAATGCATCGCGGTTGACTTTAAAACCGAGCCTCATATCCAATAAATTTTCAGCGCTTAGAGTTCCCGCAACTGTGGTTTCCTGACCGGCAACTTTTGTTTTAAACGGTTTGAGATCGATATTGCCCTTTTCGATGATAAAGTTGGCTTTAAAATCTTCGATATCTACATTTTGCAATTTCGAGGGCAATAATATCCCTTTTAACTGTTTAAAAACCGGTGAATCAATTATCCTTAGGTTTTCTGTGTTAAAGATTCCCGTTCCATCAACCGAAACCGGAACAATTTTAAATGCCTGGGTCAACTGGCCTTTCATTTTCATGGTAGTACTGATTTTTCCCTGGCTCTGCCCCGCAATGGGCATCATATTCTGTAATCCGGCCAGAGATTGATAAGCCATCGGAATATCGAACTTCAGGATTTCGAAGCCAAAATCGACAAAAGGCTTATTTTGTGGTGTGTTTTCGTATGAACCTGTCAGTTTTAATTCACCGTCGAGCATGTACATGTTCATCCCGTTCAATATCAGTTTTCCGTTTTTTGCCGTAATTAAACCGGTAATATCCGATATGGGAACCCTGTCGAAAACTGCCCTGTTAATGTTTGAACGGAAAGTAAAATCAATATTTTTGGGAATATCGAAAACCAGTTTTTCTGAGCTCCCCAAAGCAACAGAATTTACTGCCGTTTCAACGGTTTTTTTATTTTCCTTTTTAACACCATTCTCTTTTTTCTGCAACCGCAAAAGTTCGTTTATATCCACAAACGATGAAACCAGTTGCAAATCTCCTTTTAAAACACCGTCTTTAAAAATGTAATTCAGGTAATTAAATACTTTCCCTGTGAGGTTGAAATCACTGTGTCCCACTTTCATGTTGAACTGGGAAAGGTTCATACTTAGTGGTGAGAAATCGAGTTTACCACTTGGAACCAAAATTTTCTGTGTAAAATTTGGGGAATCGTATAAAAAGTTATCGAGTAAAACAATCCCGTCGGAGTTGATTTTATCGTACTGTTCTTTTTCAATGGAAGAGTAATTTCCTTTTACAAACAGGTTGGCATCAATTGTACCCGAAACATTTACACTGTCGAGTGGAAGCGCTTTTTTCAACTGGTCGAAATTGACAGTACCCACAAAAGCTCCATCGAACCACGGGTCGGAAACCAGGTTTTTGAGCATGAGCGTTAAATCGACCGGATTATTTTTAATCTCCAAATGTGCATTTTTAATCCATACTTCGGTCAAGTCTAAAACACCCTGTGGTTTACTGACAGTAATATCGGCTTTGATGTTTTTAATATCTTCCGTAAGTTCTATATATCTAAAATTGCCATTTGCAACATCAATTTTTAAATCGACAGCCGGATATATTTCCTTAAAATAGAACCCTTTTACTGTTCCTGAAACTGAGGCCGACCCGCTGGTTTTTATTTTTTTCAAATATTTTTCGTAACCGGGAGGCACCAGGGCCAGAAAATTCCCGAAATCTGAATTTTTGGTTTTCAGCGTTAAATCGTAAAACGTACTGTCCGATGGCAACTGTATTAATCCTGTTACCTGCAAGGGCAAACGGTTCACCAGCAATTCATTTTCCTTGATGGAAATGTCCATTTTTTCATAATCTACATTCAGCAGAGTTTTTGTCTCCAGCGAAATATTCGAGATGTATCTCACCCCTTTGTAATCAGTTGAAAAACGTTCTGCTTTCCCTTCAACCTTCAATTCAGTTGAGGCGCCATACATTTTGCCCTTCACATCGAGATTAACCTCGTTGAAAAAGTATATCATATCTATTTCGCGGTCGTCGTAAATAAAAGTTGCGTTTTTAATTTCTATTTTTTTTAATTGCAGTGCAAATGGTTCTTGTTGTTTTGCCGGTTGGGGAGCAGTTGAAATATTTGAGCCAGAACCGGGTTTAGTTGTTATTTCCCAATTTACATTTCCGGTTTTTCCGATAATTAAATTCAATTTGGGTTGAACGAGGGTGATTTCTTCGATACTCCTTCCCGATTTTTTGAACAATGACATCAAACTCATTTTTGCACGGGCATTTTCCATGGTCAGCAAAGTATCGGACTGAAATTCGCCTTTTCCTGTTATTCTAATATTTTGCAATTCGAAGGTAACTTTTGGGAAATTGCAAAACAACGAAAGATTAAATCCTTCAAATTCAACTTCGGCATCGAACTGCTTGTTCAGCGTAGATTTCGTGGCGTCGATTAATGCCGGTTTAAAAAAAATTGGGATAGTAAATAACGCTGTTATCAACAACAATATAATTCCGGAAATTATGATGATCGATTTTTTCATTTTTAACAGTTATTGATATTTAAACGCTGCAATTCGTTTAAAATTACTTTACGCAACAACTGAAGCGCTGTTTGGCTTGAACGAAGAATGTTTCGTTCCCGGTTATCTCCGAAAACAAATTTTTGCGCTATTACTTGTTTATCTGTGGCAATTGCAATCCAAACCGTGCCAACGGGTTTTTCCGCGGAACCACCGTCGGGGCCGGCAATTCCGGTGGTTGCAACTGCAAAATCAGAATTTAAAACCTGTCGTGCCCCAACTGCCATTTCTTTGGCTACCTGTTCGCTGACAGCGCCATAATCGAAAAGGGTACTGCTTTTAACACCCAAAATTTTCTCTTTAACCTGGTTTGAATATGCGGTAACCGAACCATTATAAAACGCCGAACATCCGGCAACAGAGGTTATCAAATGCGAAATATAACCGCCAGTGCAACTCTCGGCCACTGCCAGGGTTTTTCCGTGCAGTTTAAGTGCCCGGCCAATTACTTCGGCCATGGTTTCGTTGTTGTAACCGTAAATATGGTCGGGTATAATTTGCTGAAGTTTCTGAATTTCGTTTTCAACCAGTTTTTCGAGTTGCAGTTTATCTTTTCCAATTGCTGAAAGACGCAACCGAACTGCCATTGGACTTGGCAACCAGGCAAGTTTGATATTTTCGGGAAGTGCGTTTTCCCAGCTTTCCAGTTTTTCGGCCAGCATCGATTCGGGAATTCCCTGGGTTAAAACTGTTTTGTGATAAATGGCTTTTGTTTTGCCACTATTAACCAGTCGGGGAAAGAGTTCGTATTCAACCAAATACTTCATTTCGAACGGGACCCCGGGCACTGACACAAAAATGGTATTGTTTCGTTCGAGCCATAAACCGGGAGCAGTGCCTGCCTTGTTGAATAGAACAGTGCAATTTTCAGGGACCAATGCCTGGTCGCGGTTTAGTTTATTTATATCGATGTTTCGCTTTTCGAACCGATCTTTAATGTGCTGAAAAGTTGGCTCATGAAAAACCAGTTTTGTATTGAAATATCTGCAAAGTGTTTTTTTGGTGACGTCGTCTTTAGTTGGCCCCAAACCGCCTGTAATGATAACCAAATCTACCTTTTCTTCGGCTTTTCTTAAAACCTCAACAATGTGGCAGTGGTCGTCGTGGACCGATGTAACCTGGTAAATTTCAATTCCGTTTAAATTAAATTGTTCTGCAATCCATGCCGAATTTGTATCAACAACCTGACCAATTAGGATTTCGTCGCCAATGGTAATTATTTCTGCTTTCATTTCTTTTCAAATGTTTTTAAGAATTCAAGTCGTTGCAACAAAGTTGGGTGTGAGTAATGGAAGAATACATAGGTTTTGTGCGGTGTTAAGTTACTCAGGTTTTTCACCGACAGTTTTTTCAGCGCCGATGCCAATGCTTCGGGTTTAAAATGAACTGCTGCAAATTCGTCAGCCTGGTATTCATTTTTCCGTGAAAGAAGATTCATAAAAATGCCAAGAACAAACGAAACCGGCGAATACAATATTCCAAAAGCCACCAGCCCGATATGAAAATTGGGAGCTTCAACACCAAGCGCCTGACTCAGGTTTGCATTATTTATCAGCAACGAAAAGATAAACAGCACAATTCCGGTTTGAATCAACGAAATCAATAATCCCTGAATCACGTGGTTCTTTTTATAATGGCCAATTTCATGCGCAAGCACTGCTACCAGTTCGTCGGTTTCCATGTCGTTGATTAAAGTATCGTACAGCACAATCCGCTTTTTGGCGCCAAATCCGGTAAAATAGGCATTGCCTTTGGTTGACCGTTTTGAACCGTCGATGACAAAAATATTGTCGAGTTTAAATCCAACCTTATCAGCGAATTTTTTTATGGAATCTCGAAGTTCACCCTCCTGAAGCGGCGTTTGTTTGTTAAAAAGCGGAACAATGAGATTGGAATAGAACATGGCCATAAAAACTGAAAATGCCGAAACCAGTATCCAGGCGTAAATCCAGAACATATTTTGTGTTTTCTGGTAAATTAATACAACGAGCGCCAGCAAACTACCACCAATTAAGGCACCAATCAGCCAGCCTTTTATAGTATCGAAAACAAATGTTTTTGGCGTGGTTTTATTGAAACCGTATTTTTTTTCGATTTTGAACGTGTCGTAAACCGAAAAAGGCAGGCTCAATAAATCGGAAGCAAACATGATAAGCCCGAAAAAAAACAGCGCTGCAACAATGGCGCTGGAGGTTAATCCCCACGCCAGGTTATCGACAAATGCAAAACCGTAAAATAAAAACATGGCTAAGGTTAAACCAAAACTAAAACTGCTGGTTAGCAAGCCAAACCGCTGATTTTCCCGTTGGTAGGCCTGTTGTTTTTTGTATTTTTCCTCGTCGTAAATCCCTTTTACCTCGTTGGGCAAAACATCGCGCATGTTAGTGGTATTAAGGTAATCGAGGTATTTTTTGAAAATAAAATCGACAACCAAAATTCCAATAATAATCCAGAAAAGTATTTCGTGCATATCAGTTTTTTAATTTAGGGAACAAATATATGGAAAGATAGTTTGGGGTTCAAAGTTCCGGGTTTAAAGTTCAAAGTTTAAGGTTCGGGTTCAAGGATTGTTGATGAAAGTTTGAAAAGTTTGAAAAGTTTGAAAAATGAACATGTACATATTGTGTGGATTAACGTGGATAATTCATAGTTCTTTAAATCAGTGAATCTGTGGCTTAAAATTTTAAATCACAAATTATGATTTTAGCGCAAGAAACTCATCCAGAATTTGCTTGTGGTCGAATGCCAACTCAGGTAAATCCGTTATTGGGAACCATTCGGCACGGGAGGCGTCGTCGCCGCCTTTTACCTGCTGCTTTTCATTCAGTTCAGTATAATAAATAACTGAAATGGTGCGGTGACGTGGGTCGCGATCGATGGCATCATAAGTCTTAAACTGGGTCATTTTATCTGCTTTCAAACCGGTTTCTTCAAAAAGTTCGCGCTTGCAGGCCGCTTCCAGAGTTTCGTCCATTTCAATAAAACCACCGGGCAGCGCCCATTTGTTTATAAATGGTTCACGGCCACGCTCTATGAGCAAAACCAGAAGTTCATTTTTTTCCTTTACAAATACAATTGCATCGACAGTGAGAGCGGCACGCGGATAATTATAGGTGTACATTGGTTCAAAGTTTCGAGTTTAAAGTTCAGAGTCTAAATGTATAATTTACGTTGACTGGTATTGAATTCATTTTATTTCAAAATTATTATGAGTAAAGATAACTGTTTTGAATTATCCGGATTAACTTTTTAATTTTACCAAAAATAAATTATTGGCACATGAAAGAGCTTTTTATAAAACAAATAAAACTGACAAAACGCGTTTCGCTTGATGAAGCCGGACATTTACTCGAAACACAAACCGTTACCAACCATATAGATTGTATTAACTGGAAAGAATATGATTACAGGCCAATCGTAAATTTCAGGATTGGGCACACCGGCACTGAAATATGGCTAAAATATTACGTTAACGAAAAACACATTGCAGCCCGCGAAACCCGCACCAACGGCGATGTTTACAAGGATAGCTGTGTTGAATTTTTTATTTCGGCTGATGGTAAAAACTATTACAATTTCGAATTTAACTGCATCGGGACAATTCACATTGGATACGGCCCCGGGCGTGGAAACCGAAAACCGGTTACCGTAAACCTTGCCGAAAAAATAAAGATACAGTCGTCGCTTGGCAATCAGCCATTCGAAGAAAAAACAGGCAATTTTGAGTGGGAAATGATGATGCGCATACCGGTTGAAAGTTTTGAATTCGACCAGTTAAAATCGTTAAGCGGAATAACAGCTTCGGCTAATTTTTACAAGTGCGGAGACGAAACGTCAAAACCTCATTTTGTAACCTGGAACCCGGTTGGCACTGAAAACCCCGATTACCACCGTCCTGAGTTTTTTGGGAAGGTTTGGTTTGAGTAATAATTTTTAATATTTAAGCAGATGAATTCCAGTCACCTATCATCTATCAGGAGTTTCAGTTAGCTGTAAATCTATTGGTTGGAATAAAAATAATATCGAAGCTCGTCCCCCTTTAATTGCAAAACATGAATTGAAAGTAAAAATTTAAATATTAAAGGGGGAATTAAAGGGGGATTCAGAGATTTTTTCTATTTCTGTAATAATCAACATTTCCTAACTTTACTCAAAACATTTTCAATGTCTGCCAATTACAATATAAAGCTCAAAACATTTGCCCGAAATCTCCGAAAGTTTGGGACAAAAGGCGAAGCATTACTTTGGAGGGATGTTCTCAAGGCCAAACAATACTGGCCATATCAATTTAATCGTCAGTTTATTGTTGGTAACTATATTGTTGATTTCATTTGCAGAAAACTGCAATTAGTTATTGAAATAGATGGTTCTTCCCATATTGCCAAAAGTGAAGAAGACTATAAGCGACAAATGTTTCTTGAAAATCAGGGATATTTCATATTGCGATTCCCCGAGAATTTGGTCGTTTACCGGATGGATGAAGTAATAACAGAGATTGATTACGCCATTAAATGTTTGGAACAGAAGATTGAGGATAGAAAATTGGGCCGTTTGTAGAAATTCCCAGTTTTTAATCCCCCTTTGGTTCCCCCTTTGAAAAAATAATGGTGCTTTAACGATTTTATTTCCGGTCAAAGGGGGACGAGCCCTGAATAAGTTTGCAGCTTTGTCTGAAAATTTCGACCTGAGATTACTGTTCAATAATTGGTTATATCGTTATTGCCATTGAAGGAATACTCAATTAAAACTCCACCATTACTTTTCGCTCTGCCTTCGATATATCCACAGTTTTTGTTTCACCATTCACGGTCACTTTGTATTTGCCATAAAATGCAGGAAAAGAAAATTCTCCTTTGTTACCGGTTTTTCCTTTTTCCGAAGTCCACCACTCTTTAAAAATCAGGTTTTGGTAAGCTGTTGCTGCGGGTGTGGGCGACCAGTCGATTTTGTAAAGTGACGATTGCGGAATCCAGTTGGCGCCTTCCCAGAATCCCCACATCAGAATGCCTTCCACCGCCGGGTGTGCAAAACATATCCTGTAATAATCAACTAAATCTTTTGCTTTTTGTTCCTCTTCTTCCGCGGTCATTTCCAGGTTTCGGTTGTTGTAATATTTCGAGCGTTGCCCCGGAATATTAAATTCGGTAACACGAATGGGCAAATTAAACTGAGCCAGCGAATCGAGTGCATTTTTTAACTCAAC
The DNA here is from genome assembly GCA_947085485.1 of uncultured Prolixibacteraceae bacterium. Taxonomy (GTDB): domain Bacteria; phylum Bacteroidota; class Bacteroidia; order Bacteroidales; family Prolixibacteraceae; genus Draconibacterium. Next base: position 10,077 of record CAMTWS010000027.1, on the reverse strand, counting down.
CCGGTCGAATGTTTCGCCGTGAAGATGCCCCTGCTCTCCAATTCCGGCCACCGGAATGCCCTGTTTCAGCAGCAACCGGATATGTGCCATGTATTGCGGCAACTTTTTTCCGGTCGTAATATCATAATCATTTAAATATAGTTTTACCTCCGGGTCGCCATTTTTCGCCCATTCAAACATTTTCCTTGTAATGTCAGGTCCCAGCCGTTCTTCGTAATAATTGCCGTGAATCATTTCGTTGTTCAGGTCATACTCCGCAAACCGGCCTTTGTAACGGGCAGTTAATGTTTCTGCGCGGTTTTTTAGTGTCAGTTGCAACTCATCATCCGGCAATTCTTTTACCCAGGGCTGCACAAATTGTGGAATGCCCCAGAAAATATTGTGCCCCCGGATTGGGATGTTGTTTTCCTCTGTCCACTGCAGCATGGTGTCAATCACTTTGTAATCAATTTCACCCTTTTTGCGCTCCATGGTTCCCCATTTCACAGCATTTTCGGTAACGGCTGAGTTAAAGTTTTCGAGGAATTTCGTTTTGAAAATCTCCCTGTTTTCTTCCTTCATCGAACCATCGAAAAGGCTGTTGGGTATGGCGCATCCAAACCAAAACTCATGTTTTACCTGTTCGATAAGAACGGTTGATCCCTGTTTCGCCCTGACAGTTATTTCACCTTTTCTGTTTTTTGCAATACTTTGCTCAATATCTGAATTTTGAGCAAAAACTGCCAAACCTGAAAAGTTCAAAATTGCGAAGATCGCAATTAAAATAAAACGCCGGTTGTTCTTCATTTTTAACTGATTTAGGTTTCATACAACAAGTTTAAATGTTTTATTCTGATAACGCAAGTTTGAAGCACTTCTAATTTAAAACAAAAAAATATCCAACCTGATCAATCAAAATCGTATTTAAATTGTTTAACTGATTGTACAAAATAATTAAACATTTAAAATGACATTTTTGGAAATTTATTTACAGGGGCTTTTACTCATTGTTCTATTCATTACTTTCGTCTGGATACTGAGTGTATTTCTTAAAAATGCCAGTATTGTCGATATTTTCTGGGGTTTAAGTTTTGTGATTGTTTCAGCTTTCTATTTTATTGCCACTCCCGATTTTTCGACAAGAAAAATAATCACCATGATTTTGGTTACAATTTGGGGGTTGCGGCTTTCGATACACATTTTTTTGCGGAACATGGGCAAACCCGAAGATTACCGCTACCAGGAATTCCGGAAAAATTACGGAGAAAAAAGGTACTGGTGGTTTAGCTTTTTTCAGGTGTTTCTATTGCAGGGAGTCCTTGTTTGGCTGATATCTGTTCCATTACTTGCCATCAACTATTATTCATCCAATAATCCATTTGGAATACTTGATTTTTTAGGAATTCTGATTTGGTTAATAGGTTTTACTTTTGAGGCCGGCGGCGACTGGCAATTAACCCGTTTTAAAGCCAATCCGGCAAACAAAGGACAGCTTTTGCAAACCGGTTTCTGGAAATACACCCGACATCCCAACTATGTTGGCGATGCCGCTGTTTGGTGGGGATTTGCCATTTTGAGTATTGCATCAGGTTGTTATCTGCCGGTTTTAAGTTCAGTTTTAATGACATGGTTAATTATAAAAGTTTCCGGTGTTTCAATGCTGGAGCGAACAATGAAAAATACCAAACCCGGGTTCGAAGAATATGTAAAAAGAACCAGTGCATTTAATCCCTGGTTCCCTAAAAAATTGTAAAATGAATGCAATAAATATCTGGCTTATTCTATTCATAGTGTGGGGTTTACCGCTCACTTATTACCGCAGCAAATTCAGAAAAATTGTTTATCAGACCAATGATTGGACAATAAATATAAAACCACTTTTTATGAAAGAAATAAAAGCACTTTTCGGCAATATTTATCCCGAAAATCAAAACTATATCCGCACCAGGAATTTCTACCGGGTTTACCTTTCGGTTTATGTAATTCTTTTTACGGTTTATTCGGTTACAGGAAAAACAACATCAAATAAAAATAATATGGAAATTAAAGTTGGCCATACCATTCCGGTTATCGCTTTGAAAGATCAAAACGGCGAAATGTTCGATTTGAAGGCAAAAACAGCCGGCAAAATTGTGGTTCTGTTTTTTTACCCAAAAGACGACAGTCCCGGCTGCACAGCGCAGGCCTGTTCGTTTCGCGACCAGTTTGAAGATTTTAAAGATGCAAATGCAGTGGTAATCGGAATCAGCGGTCAATCGGTTGAAAGCCATAAAAAGTTTGCCGAAAAACACAGGCTGACTTACACCCTTTTATGCGACGCGGGAAACAAAATCAGAAAACAATTTGGCGTGCCAGCCAACCTTTTTGGATTACTGCCCGGCCGGGTGACGTATGTAATCGACAAAAACGGCAAAGTGGTTTACATTTTCAATTCGCAAACAAAAGTGAACGAACATGTTGAAAAAACATTATCTATCCTGAAAGAACTGAAATAATTTTTAGGATTTGTTTGATTAAGAATCTTTACTTTTATACTGCTGAATCCGGATATTAAATTTTTAAACCAAAAATATGGCTCAACTCGAAACGCTGAAAACACAGCTTGGAAAACCTTATTTCGATCTCGAATTTCTGCTGGAGTGCTTCAGGGAAGTGTTAGTTGAGAACAATGAACCTGAACTTGCCCGTTGTATTCCATGGATATCGGAATCTATTGATTACAGCGACATTTCATTTACCCAGAAACATTATCATCTGTTTTCGGTTTGTTTTCAGTTGCTCAACCTTGCCGAAACAAACGGGGCGGTGCAGAACAGGCGCAAAAATGAAGAAAAAAATTCTCTCAACTCCATTAACGGTTTATGGGCAAACAGTCTCGAAATATTGAAAAACAACGGTTTCAAAGAAGAACAGATTTCACCGGCTTTTGAAGATATTGTTGTTCAGCCCGTGTTAACAGCCCACCCAACAGAAGCAAAACGACCGGTGATTTTGAAAAAATACCGCGAACTGTATCTGCTCCTGGTGAAAAGGGAAAACTCGATGTACAATTCGTTTGAACTCGAAGAAAACAGAAATGAAATAAAACGGGTAATTACTTCCATCTGGTTTATCGATGAATACTACATGGAAAAGCCAAAAGTGGAAACCGAACTCGACAATGTAATTCACTATTTTGTAAACGTTTTTCCTGAAATTATTAACCTGTTAAACCGAAGGCTTATTCAGGCCTGGGAGTTTACAGGGTTTGACAGTGCAAAACTAATTGAAAACAATAATTTCCCACATCTTAAGTTTGGGACCTGGATTGGCGGCGACCGCGACGGGCATCCGCTTGTAACTGCCGATGTTACTCAAAACGCACTTGTAAAATTACGGTTAAATGCATTTCTGATTTTGAAAGATGAACTGCTTAAATTATCGGAAAATCTGAGCTTTTACTGCGACATTCAACATCTTCCGGTGCATATCGAGGAACGGTTTAAGGAAATTATTGCTGAGCTGGAAAGCGATTCAAAAATTTTGGTCACTGCCTTTCGAGACGAAGCTTTTAAGTTGTATGTTTTGCTTTTAATCGATAAACTTCCGATTAATATTGGCAAAGCACAATCATTTGAACTTGTCGATAAAAAAGGAAGTTACCATCAATCTGAGCAGTTAATCAGCGATCTTGAATGTTTGAGACAGGCCCTGAAGAAGCACGGTATTTCAGTTTTGGCAAACCATACTGTAAATCATGTCATACAAATGGTCCAAACTTTTGGGTTTCATCTGGCGGAAATGGATATCAGGCAAAACAGCAGTTATTACGAAAAGGCTTTGATACAAATCATTAAGGAATCGAAAGCCAATGATAAAATTCAGGAAGTGTTTTCTGAAAATGAAAAAGAGACCATAATTCAAACTGAACTTCATTCAAACCGCCCGTTTATTCGCGACTGGAGCTTTCTGCCTGTCGAATCAAAAAGCACACTCAACTGTTTTGATGTTTTGCAAAAACATATTTCCGCGTACACGGCTCATTCGCTGGGTTCGCTAATCGTTAGCATGACACGCAATGCATCGGATTTAATGGCCGTATATATTCTTGCACGCGAAGCCGGACTCACTTTCTTCGAAAAAACACTCATCCTTAAATTACATGTTGTTCCTCTCTTCGAGACCATCGGCGATTTAATTGCCAGCCCGGCCATTATGAAAAAATATTTCAGTTTCCCTGAAGTGCAAAACAGTCTCGAATATCAGCGAAACGAGAAAAACCAGCCTCATAAAATACAGGAGGTGATGATTGGGTACAGCGACAGCAATAAAGACGGGGGGATTCTGGCGAGCACCTGGTATTTGTACAAAGCCCAGAAAGAAATTTCGGAAGAGGGTAAAAAATACGGAATCAGTATTAAATTTTTCCATGGGAAAGGGGGTTCAATAAGTCGGGGCGCCGGACCGGTGCATTGGTTTTTTCAATCACTGCCCCACGGAACACTTTCAGGGCAATTCAAAATAACAGAACAGGGTGAAACCATCGAAAAAAAATTCGCCAACAAAATAAATGCAACATACAATCTCGAACTGATGATGGCCAGCGCCACTCTGAATACGTTGTTGCATCAGAAGGAGCAAAATAATGAAAACGAGGTGGCCGAAATACTCGAATACCTTGGCAGTGTGAGCCACAATTTTTATATCAAATTGCTCCAAAATGAGCATTTCCTGGAATTCTACGAACAGGCAACACCTATTGATGTAATAGAAGAAAGCAAGATTGGTTCGCGGCCAGCCCGGCGGACAGGCAAACGGACTTTCGCCGACCTGCGCGCCATTCCCTGGGTTTTCAGTTGGGGACAGTCGCGGTTTCACATCACAAGTTGGTATGGAGTTGGATCGACACTCGAAAAAATGCAGGTTGAATTTCCCGAAAAATATAAAAAGCTGAAAGAGCTGATTCTTACCAGCCAGTTTGTCAGGTATGTATTTACAAATATCGACACCAGTCTGGCCAGCACCGACGAGGAAATGATGAAAAACTACGCTGAATTGGTTACAAACCGGGAAGTGCAGGAAAAAATATTGAATCTGTTATTAACCGAACTTAAAAAAACCCGCCGTTTAATGCAGGAGTTACTGGGACGGCCAATGCAGGTGCGCCGGAAAAACCATTTTTATTCAACAGCGCTAAGGGCTGAAGCGCTTGATATCCTCCATAAAAATCAAATCGAAAATCTGAAGCAGTGGCGAAACAGCAACGGAAAAAATCAGGAAGAAAAAGATAAACTTCTTTACCAGTTGCTCATTTCGGTAAATGCCATTGCCAACGCCATGGGGACAACCGGGTAAGGGGCGGAAGAATTCACATTGCGGGAATGCGGGAATGATTTAACGCTTGAATGCATGAATGGGCAAATGAGTGGATGACTGAATGATAAGGATTGTTATTCCAGACCAAAAGTTTTGACGACTGGGAAACCTCTTCTTCACCCGGTGACTAAAGTTCACCGGGCGAATACCCAGGATTAACCAATTAAGACCCGTTCATGTGTGCCTCAACTCAGAACAACGGTTCTCTTGCGCCTCGCGGAGGACATGTAAAGAATGAAGGTGATATTGAAGTCCTCCGGCGCCCAACTCCATTTCGTATGTTCAATGGTTCCCAAAGAAGAAGAGTGCACCAATTTACTTGTACCTTTTTGTGTTGTAAGCAGTGCAACAATTTCAACAATTACAAAAGTTTTTTAGCGCGTTAAAAGCAAGGATAAAGTTGCAAATTGAAATTGAAGACGAAACTGAGTTTGCAGTAACATTAGAAACATAAATCAGTGTAAGATTTCAAGTGAGCAGGTTGCCAGGCAAGTGATTATCCTGCGGGGGAAACCTCTATCTGAACAGTTTCATCTTGGAAATTTTTCCACCACTTCACATCCCGAAGTTTTAGGAAATACAGGTCGCCTTGTCTTTAAAACTCCCTTACCGTAACCGGCCCCAGCAGCCCCGCATCCCTGATTTCCCAGCCCGAGGCATCAAAAGGTTCGTAGTCGATATTTACAAGATTGTATCTAAAAAGACTTCGATTGCACAGTTATCTCTTTGAAAAAGAAATTTGCGAAACATTTTTTTATTATCTTCGTTCATGTAATAAAATAATTTATTAAATGATTGAAGAAAAAGAAATCACAACAGAACATTACAAGAAACTTGTCGAAGTTCTTGGGAGTAAAAATTTAAAGGATAAAGTAGAGAGCCCTTTTGATTTTATTCATATTGCCAATGAAGGAATTAAAGCTGCGGTAATAAATAACTTCAGCATCTATTTCAAACTATCCAAAAACCTAACAGCTAACATGTTAAATGTATCTGAACCTACTTTATATCGCTGGACAAAAGCCAATAAAAATTTAGACAGGAATTTCTCGGTAAAATTATTTGAAATAGCCGACTTGTTTCTTTATGGAGAAGAAGTTTTTGGAAATAGAAATGTCTTTTTTAAATGGTTAAATCTTCCAAATACAGCTTTAGGGGGATTACAACCACAGGAATTAATTGAAATTCCTGGTGGCGTATCGAAAGTAAAAGACATTTTAGGAAGAATTGAATACGGAGTATATAGTTAAGTCATGTTTGTTTATAGAATTACAGGAAAGAAACATGCAGGAGACTTAACAGGAAAAGGGGCTGCAATTTTTGGGGGACGTTGGAATAAAAAAGGTTCTTCGGTTTTATACACAGGAGAAAATAAAGAAATTGCCCTGTTGGAAACAATTGTTCATACTCCTTCTTTATTGATTCCTGAATTAGATATCCTCACTCTTGAAATCCCGGATGATTCGATAACTGCATTGGAAATTAATCAATTACCTAAAAACTGGAAGGTATATCCTGCGCCGACAATACTGTCGGAAATTGGGGAGAAGTGGATTAACGAAGGAAAAACAATAGCTCTGAAAGTGCCAAGTTGCATTATACATAGTACTCACAATTACATTTTAAACTCTAAACATCCGGAGTATTCAAGAGTTAAATTAATTGAGCGCAGAAATTTTGAATTTGATTCAAGACTAAAAAAATAAAAAGAAATGATAAACGACAGATTACAAACTAAGAGTCTTGACGAATTGATTGATAAACATATCTGCAAAAGAGGCACAGAAAAAAGAGAAGTTTTTGAAGAAAAATTGCGCCTCGATTTGCTTAGAAAATCTATTGACCCCTTTAAAACCCCTTCACCGTAACCGGCCCCAGCAGCCCCGCATCCCTGATTTCCCAGCCCGTAGCATCGAAAGGTTCGTAGTCGATATTCACAAAATTGATGTCATAAAATTTGCGCCATTCAATTTTGTTGATATCCAGATCGCAGATGCGGTTGGCAGCTACGTTGGTAACTTCAACCTGCAAAATATTTTTTCCCTGCGCAAGGTTATCAACCTTTATTTTGAATGATGGCCCGAGCAAAGTGCCGCAATCCTTTCCATTCAGTTTTACATGTGCACAATCTTTTACTGTTCCCAAATCGAGTGTTCCTGAAGTTGTGTTACCATCCCAGTTAAACTCGGTTGTATAACGCGCTGTTCCTGCAAAGCGGCGGGTTTCCATATCGCCCATTCTTGTCCACGACATGAGTTCGTCGGTTTGCAGGTTTCCCGGGTATGCAGGGCCGCCATTCATAAATGCAATTCTCCAGAGTGCGCCAATTTCAACCGCTTTCCGGGAAGAATCTTCATACAAAAATGGCTGCACATCCATTTCCTTTTCAGCACATTTTACAAACAGGCACTGTTCGGGTTCAAGTTGAAAGTGAATTCTGTTCTTTTCAGATTTTGAAACCGAAACTTCACCGTTCATCGGATTAAAAAAAACATACAACTTTGCAGGCGCCGCTAATTCTACCCATTCATCTTTCGGTGTAGTGCCGGTATTAAAAACCATGTACCAGTTTTCATCGTTCAACTGCATTTTCAGAAAATTAAACCCTTTTTCGGAAAGCGATTTTTCGCTCTGAATGTTGGCTTCTGTTAATTTCTGTAGTACATTTCCAACCCATTTTTGTTGAGAAATTTCAGATTTTATTTTTGCCAGTTTTCCTTCCCTCTCTTTCAAATTGAACATCCCGGGAACACTTCCGGGCAAATACCCATCGAAATAAACCTTGCCGCCGGCAGCAATAAATAACGCCAGTTGATTTAACGTTTCCACGGGAATATATTCAGTCAGAGGAACCACCAAAGCCTTGTATTTTGCCTTTCCTTCTGTTACAATTTCGCCATTTAACATTTCACAATTTAACAATTGCTTGTCAGAAATATAATCGAAAGTGTATCCGGCATTTGTAAGTTCTTCCGACAATCCCAAAATGGGGTGCTGCTTAAACCACCCGGCATCTTTGTTCACGCCCAAATGGTTAAACAGACGGCCTTCACTGGCGGCCACATCGTAATAGGGCCAGTAAATCAGTACATCGTTTTGAGGTTTTGCCTGTTGCAAAATGGCCTGAGACCGTTCGATGTATTTGAACAAGGTTGGCAATTCGGGCCACAGCGGATTGCGGTTGTTGATTTGTGTTGAAGCATAAAACACCCAGCCCGGCCAGGTTGCATCGGCAGGCGAATAGCTGGTTCCGTGAAAAAATATATGGTTGATTCCGGCTAAAAAAAAGCGGTTGGTTGCACGAACCATGTCCGAAGTTGTAACCGTCCAGTGTTCGTTGAGCCACGTAAAACTCTCGGATGAAACCAGTTTTTTACCTGTAACATGCGCTGCCGACGAAGCAAATTTGTTTACAAAAACATCCACTGTGCCGGGTTCAACAGTCCTGAAAATCTCGGTTTCGGGAATGTCGCTGGCAGCATACAAATCGAGAATATTTCCCGGTGAACCGTGTGCCTGGTTGCGGTTCAAACTTTTGTGGCTGTGTGCCCAGTTGGTCATGGGTTGAATAAACGACTCAAGCACCAAATCGGAAAGTGTTTCGCGGTAATCGGAATAAACGCGCGCAACAATCTCCCTGTTTTTGCAGTCACCGGCCAAAACATACAGATATTCAGCCAAATCGTAACCGCGCCGCTTTTTAAATTCCGAGGTAAAATCGGTAGTAAAATCGCCGGTGTATTCAAACGAGTCGTGAAAAAAGCAGCGCAGTTTTCCCTCGTCAATTCCCAGTCTTTTCCAGAATTCTTCGAGGTACCAGTTGGTAATTATTTCGTTAAAAGTGTCAATCGCCCAACCTTCTCCGCCTTTTGAAGGCCGTTTTACCTTGTCGCCGTTTTTAAGGCGTTGTGCCATGTAAATGGTGCCATTTTCAGGAACCACAAATTTTTCGGCAGCTTTTATAACCGTGGTTTTATCATTCGCGCTGACAAACGAAACCGCAGCAATATTTTTCAAACCGGTTGGCAACTGCCAGATATCGCCTTTTTTTACGGGCGTTTTATGCATTTTCAGCGACCACAACCCCTTTTCTTCGGGAACAAACGGGCCACCGCAACGCCAGCCGCTTCCGGGCGGAAGGTCAACACCCATTCCCAAACGGGTTGCTTCATCTATTGTAAATTTCAAAATTTCTGAAAACTCAGGCGAGAGGAATTCAATAAAACGTGCCTCCTCTCCTTTCACTCCGTAAATGGGCGTAATTTCAACGCCACCAATTCCTGAGTCAGCCATTTCCTTTAATTCGCGTGATATATTTTCCTTGTCAACGGCATTTTCCATCCACCACCATCGGGTCCAGGGTTTCGATTCCTGCGATGATTCGGGCCATGATACTTTTTGGGAAGTACCGGATAAACCTGTCACTATAAGTAAAAGCGTCAATATCAAACTGGTTAAGGTCGATTTCATAATTCTGAATTTTTATTACGGCTAAAAATAGATATTTCATCCTATTGTTATAAAAAAACTTTAAATAAATTGTTAGTTTAGCAGAAATAAATCTGAATCAAACTGAAGTAACATGACAATAAAACCGATAATTCTAGTTAAAATATGTATTGTTCAAATGAATCATAATTTCTGTAGTTTTTTTCTGTTAGTTCTGTTGTTCAATCTTGCTCAAAAAACAGAAGCACAATCAATAGTTGAAAGGAATTCAAATAGTATTCAATCGTTTGGTGT
>CAMTWS010000026.1:0-13983 GCA_947085485.1 uncultured Prolixibacteraceae bacterium | reverse complement strand
GTTGCCAGACTGATGAATCTAACCGATCCTTCGATACTGGGATTGTGCCTCGATATGGGCCATTATGCGTTTGGGGGTGGCGACCCGGTTGAAGCCATGGAAAAATATTACTCCCGGATTTGGCATGTTCACTTCAAAGATTTTGACTTGAAAGTTGGCCGGGCTGCCAGCGATAATAATTACGATTATTTCAAATCGGTGGAAGAAGGTGTGTTTTGCGAACTCGGAAAGGGATGCGTTAATTTTGATTCAATAGTAAATATTCTGAATGAAAAAGGATACGACGGCTGGATTGTAGTTGAACAGGATGTGCTTCCGGGAATGGGTTCACCTAAAAAATGTGCTGCACATAACCGGCAATACATAAAATCGTTAGGTCTTTAATATGCTGAATGATATGAAACACAAATCAGTACAATAGATTCTTTTATTTAATTTCTATTGTGCTCTACTGGGTCTATGTGGTTAAGAATAAATAGAATAATAATAAAATAGTTACACAAACTTTGAAAAAATACACCGATGAAAAAAATTAAAATAGCAGTTGCAGGTTTAGGCAGAATTGGAAAAATCCATCTTAAAAATTTAAGCCGCAATTTCCCCGAAATCGAAGTGGTGGCAGTGATGGATGTTTTTGATGAGTCGAAAGCCATTGCCGATGAATTTAATGTCCCTGTTTTTGTAAAAGATTTTGATGAATTGCTGGCAGTTCCCGATTTGGATGCAGTAGTAATTTGCTCACCAACCGACACACACGCCGATTATGTGGTAAAAGCTGCAAAAGCAGGAAAACAAATCTTCTGCGAAAAACCACTCGATCTTTCACTCGACCGGGTTAAAGAAGTTCTGGACATTATTGAAGAAACCGGAGTAAAACTGATGCTTGGTTTTAACCGCCGTTTTGATCCTGAATTCAAAAAGATAAGGCAATTAGTTTTAAATGATGCTGTTGGTGATCCGCAAATTATTAAAATCACCAGCCGCGACCCCGGGCCACCACCGGTTTCGTATATAAAAGTTTCGGGCGGAATGTTTCTGGACATGACCATCCACGATTTTGATATGGCACGTTACATTTCAGGGAAACAGGTGAAAGAGGTATTTGCAAAAGGTGCAGTTATGATTGACCCTAAAATAGGACAGGCAGGCGATGTTGATACCGCCGTTATTACACTCACTTTTGAAGACAACACAATGGCGATAATCGACAACTGCAGGAAAGCAGTTTACGGTTATGACCAGCGACTTGAAGTTTTTGGTAGCAAAGGAATGGCACAGGCCGAAAACAATTTTCCGAACAACCATAAATTATACACCGAATCGGGCGTTTCGGGAGATTTGCCTCTGCACTTTTTTCTTGAAAGATATGATGCTTCTTACAATCAGGAAGTCAGGGAATTTATTGATGCTCTGGTTTTTGGTGGCAAAATGCCTGTTGATGGAAACGATGGCCTTCAGTCGATTGCCATTGGACTGGCTGCAAAAAAATCGGTAGCCGAAGGCCGTCCCGTGCAATTAACAGAGATATTAACATCTTAATTACTTCATAATGAAAAGCTGCAGGAGGAATTCTCAATTTATAAAAGCTTACCCAAATCTGGTGAAAAATTTATTTATACCGAATTTCGTTATTACTGCGCTATTTCTTTCAATTTCATTTTCCGGTTTTGGACAGATTTTTTCGGGTAAATCACTGGTATCTGAATTTGAAGATTTGAGTTCAATTCCTGAAATTATCAGTTTCTCAAATTCGCTTGATATCAATAATAAAGGGGGCCATCTTCAGGGAATTCAGGTGATTGAAAAGAATACCGGGAAATATTTCATTTTATCCGGCAGTTCCGGTTCATATTCCTATTACGCGGTTGTAAAAAAGAGTGATAAAACTGAAGTGATATCAGTGAACCAACTGATGGATAAACCATTTAAACACGCTGGCGGTTTTCAGATTTTTCAAAATTACATGGCCGTTGGAATTGAAGATAACGATGCGAAAAACAAATCGAAGGTTTGTGTTTATGATATTTCAAATCCTGAAAATCCATCAGTTAATCCTGTGGCAGTTATTGAAAGAGCTGGCGAACCAAAACGTTCAACTGCGGGTTGTGTGGGAATGACAAAATACAACCACAAAATCCTGCTGGCGGTTGGTGACTGGGATACCAAAAACATCGATTTCTATTCCTGCAAATCCGGTGAATTTCCAAAAGGCCATTTTGAACTTTTCCATTCAATAAATACCGAATCCATTTCAAAAGAAAACTGGATTGATGATAAATGGCTTCCCTATCAAAATATCAATTTGTTTTCGACAGTTGAAGATGAATTGTATTTGGTTGGCCTCGGGCAAAATAATAAAAATGAAAATGTTGCGGATTTATACGAGCTAAAAGAAGATGGCGCAGGAAAATTCAGCATCACAAAAACTGCATCGAAAACCTTTAACTGCGAAAACGAAGTCAGTTTCAAAGCCGGTGCTGGTGTGGTAATTGACATCAACGGAAGGTTGGGAATTATTGCCTGCGGATACAATGCAGGGGAAGTTTCTTACCTGAATTATTTCAGCACTAAAAAGGAAAAAATTCAGGGTTTACCGGCCCACTCTCACAACGATTACGAACACGAACGGCCCCTTTTTGATGCTTTGGATTGTAAATTTAAAAGTATTGAAGCAGATGTTTATACGGTTGGCGATTCGCTTTATGTGGCTCACGATTTCGACAAAACAAAACCCGGAAGAACACTTCGGAATCTCTATCTCGAACCATTAAAAACCGAAATCATCAAAAATAATGGTTCGGTTTACGGAAATGGTGAAGAAGTTATTCTGTTTATCGATATTAAGGATGATGGATTAAAAACGTATCAAAACCTTCATCGAATCTTAACAGAATATAAAAGCCAATTAACTTCTTTTGACCATGGAAAAAAGAATCAGGGCAGCATAAAGGTGGTGGTTTCCGGTAATCGTCCTTTTGAATTTATGCAATCGCAAACCATCCGATATGCTGGTTTCGACGGTCGGCTCGAAAATCTTGATTCAGGTATTTCACCTGATTTGATGCCGGTTGTAAGCGATAACTGGGCCAAATATTTTTCGTGGGATGGTACAGGAAAAATACCTGAGGAAGAAAAACTTAAGCTTAATAACATTACATCAAAAGCAAAAAACCAAGGGTATTTACTTCGGTTTTGGAATACACCCAACCGAACTCCGGAGCAAAGAAAAGCGGTTTGGACAGAGCTGAAAAATGCGGAAGTTGGCCTGATTGGGGCTGATGAATTAAAAGAATTACAGGAATTTTTAAAATAGATTATTAACTAAAATGAATGGAGAATGAAAAAATTGAGAATGAGAAGTCCTTCACTTTTGAAAAGTAATTATTTGCTTTTTCAAAAAATGAGATTAACAGTTATCATTTCATTGATAGCAATTACCGGGGCGCTGGCCAATTCAAATCAGCCGGTGTCGGGGGAGAATACGAATGAGAATGGCGTAATGTCATCTCAACAGCAAAAGAAGCAAATTTCGGGTACAGTTATTGGTTCTGACGGGCAACCTATTCCGGGTGTATCTGTAATTGTTAAAGGTACAACAACAGGAATAACTACCGGAATGAGCGGTGAATTTACACTCGAAATTCCAGCCGATGCGCAAATACTGGTCTTTTCTTTTGTGGGAATGAAACCACAGGAAATTCCGATTGCAGGAAACACAGTTTTTAACGTTTCCATGCAGGAAGAAACCATTGGTTTGGGAGAAGTTGTTGCCGTAGGTTATGGTATTCAGAAAAAAATAGACATTACCGGTGCAGTGGGTTCTGTACAAAGTGAGAACTTTAACAGGGGAGTAATCAATTCACCCGGGCAATTGCTGCAGGGTAAAGTTGCCGGTGTTAACGTAACTTCAACAAGTGGTCAACCGGGCGGTGGACAGCAAATTACCATCCGCGGACAAGGCAGTATCCGACAGGGTTCGGGACCATTATTTGTGGTTGATGGATTTCCAATCGGGATTGATGGAACCAGCGCAAGTACAAGTGCATTAAACTTTCTGAATCCTGAAGACATTGAATCGATGGATGTTTTGAAAGATGCTTCGGCAACAGCAATTTATGGTTCACGCGGGGCAAATGGCGTTATACTGATAACTACCAAAAAAGGGAAATCAGGAGTTTCAAACGTCACAGTTACTTCCAATTTTGGAGTATCAAACCTGGCCAACGAAATACCTGTGTTCACAGCCGATGAATTCCGTAAAAATGTTGTGGCCATTGGTGGAAAACTTGAGGACAGAGGAGGTAATACCTATTGGCAGGATGAATTAACAAGAACTGCAATTACCTACGATCAGAACCTGATTATGTCGGGGGGAACTGATAAACTCACCTACCGTGCTTCACTCGGGTATTTGGATCAGGAAGGTATTGTAATTAATACCGGCATTAAAAGATACAGCGGAAGGGTGAATGCAACCCAGAAACTGATGGACGGAAGACTGAATATTGATTTTACACTGAATTCAACCATTGAAAAAAGCGACAACTCGATTATGAGTACCCTGGTATCAGAAATGCTCGATTTTAATCCTACTTATCCGGCTCGGGATGAAAATGGCGATCCGGTTAAATATCCTGATTTGACTAACCCACTTATTCATACTGAATTATATCGGGATTTTGGGGAAAGCCGCAGAATAATATTCAATATTGCGCCATCTTTTGAGATAATTGACGGGTTGGTTTATAAACTGAATTTTGGTTACGAGAACAGATCAAGCGAAAGTGATAATCAAAGTATGCCAAATACAGATCCATTCGAAGAAGGAAGGTTACAACAGAATTATTCAAATGGCGAAAATACGCTATTCGAAAACTATTTAACTTATACTTTGAATATAGATGACCACAATTTCACATTACTGGGTGGATATTCGTATCAGAAAAATTTTGATCGCTGGAGAAGCTGGAACATACGCAAATTTGCTGATAAAGGCATTGAGCCCCGATATAATCCCGGATTAGGACAGACTCTTACACTGGTTGACAATATTCCTTCAGGATGGGCCAGAATAAATGAACTTCAGTCTTACTTCGGAAGGGCAAATTACAGCTATAAAGGCAAATATATGATTACTGCAACAATCAGGGCCGATGGTTCATCCAAGTTTGGCGCTAACAACAAGTATGGTGTATTTCCTTCGTTTGCTGCCGGTTGGAGAATTTCGGAAGAATCTTTTATGCAATCATCTTCTCTTTTCAGCAACCTGAAACTAAGAGCCGGATGGGGACAAACCGGTAACCAGGAAATTCCGCCAAAAATTACACAGGCGTTATATACCACAAGGGTTTCAAGCACAACCAGCTACCCGCTTGCTGAAACAGTACCATATCCGGCAGGAACTACTTTTGTTCGTTTGGCAAACCCGAATATCCAGTGGGAGGTTTCAACACAAACAAACATTGGTCTTGATTTTGGATTATTTAAAGGCGCACTTACAGGTACAATCGATTATTTCAATAAGGTTTCCAATAATATTCTGCTCGAAGTGGTCCCATCAGATCCAATTCAGCCGGCAACAAGTTACTGGACCAATGTTGAAGATATGAACATTACCAATAAGGGATTGGAAATAGCACTGGACTATCAGTACAGAAATAAAGGCGGATTTTCGTATAGTATTGGTGGAAATATCACATTCATTGACAATGTTGTTGAAGATTCTCCATTTACCATCCTGGCAACAGGTTCGGCTTCAGGTTCAGGTCTTACAGGGGCTACAATAAACGGTATGATTAACGGTTACCCGATCGGAACATTTTATATGCAGAAATTCCTTGGAATTGGAGCCGACGGTTTATCAATATTCGAGGAATCTCCTGATGCCGGACGAATGGTGGTAGGTCAGGCATTGCCGGATGTTATGTATAACTTTTATATCAATTTGGATTATAAAGGCTTTGATTTTTCAGCAAATTTCAACGGCGTTTCGGGTAATATGATTTACAACAATACCGCCATGAATAAATTCTACAAGGCAAAACTGGCTAATTCATTGAATACAACCGACAAAGCCATTGAATTTCCAAATGAAAGCATCATCAATTCATCGTCCGTTTCAACACGCTACCTTGAAGATGGATCATTCCTTCGTTTAAACAATGCAACCCTTGGATATAATTTTGACACAAAATCGGTTAACTGGATTGAAAATCTCCGGTTGTCTATTACAGGTCAGAATTTATTCGTAATTACCAGTTACTCAGGTTTTGACCCTGAAGTAAACCAGGATCGTTCCGTGAATGGAATACAATCTTTTGGGATTGATTTAAATGGATATCCAAAAGCCAGGACTTTTGTTTTTGGAATTAACGTAACGTTTTAATTAAATCATAATGAAAATTAATATGAAAAATACAATAAAATCAGCCCTTTTGGCATTTATACTGCTGTTTAGCTGGAATTGCACCGATTTGGAAGAACAAATTTTGGACGAATCCTTATCGGGTGGGGCATCGGAAAGTGATCTTGTAAGAAATAGTGTGGCGCCTGCTTATGCTTTGCTGCCCGATTTTTTCCTGCACACGAAATATTTTCCTGTTCAGCAAATTTCAACTGATGAAGCAATTCTTCCCTACCGCGGCGGCCGGGACTGGGGTGATAATGGTATTTATATTGAATTGCACCAGCACACCTATACGCCGGCACACAGAAATATTCGCGACTGTTGGAATGGACTGACAACCATGATTTCAAGAACAGTTTCGGCAATAAATACATTAACTCCGCTGGCAGGTTCCGATGCAGAAGCCAAAGTGTTTTTGGCCGAAGTTCGTGGATTACGCGCTTACTACAACATGATAACGCTCGATTTATGGGGACTTGCATTTAAAAAGGAAGATCCAGCCGTGGTTTCTGAAATTTTACGCGGCAATGATGCAGTTGAATATATCAGAAGCGAGTTTGAAGCTGTGGTAAAAGATTTAAGAACGGATGTCGGACCGGGCAGATTAACTCAGGGTGGAGTTTACGGGCTTTTGGCACGTCTTCACCTGAATGCTGCTGTATGGCGCGATCCGTATGCAGCCAGTTTTAATTTTGCTCCTGCCGATATGGACAAGGTAATCGAATACACCAACCTGGTTATAAACTCTGGTCAATACACTTTATCACCTGAGTATTTTGCCATTTTTAATAACGACAACCACACCAATAAGGAACTGGTTTTTGCAGTAGATCAACGCCCCGACCTGAATGGACACAACCGCATGTCTTACTTTTCAATGTCCGATAATTTTTATGGAAATCCCTTGTATCCAAAAGGAAATGGAACAGATGGTCCGGCTATTACTCCCGATTTCTATCAGTCATGGGTACAGGCAAATGGTTCTGTTGATCCGGCACAGGCAGATGCCAGATTTTTCTGGGAAAGAATGGTAATACCGGCTGATTCAGCTATTGCGGCAAATGCTTTCGAAGTTAACCGCGGAATTTACCGGGGACAACAATACGGCTTGCAAAATACAGGAAGACAGCTACCTTTCATTCAAACTGCTGATGGCCGATACAAAATTGGCAAAATTCGCGACTGGAGAAGAGCAGAAGCAAATGCATACGTCGATTTTATAGAACAGATTAATTTTACCGCCGAAGGAAGTAATTACAATACAGGTTACCGGGTTGAAAAATACCAGTGGAGCAAATCATCTGATGACGGAAGGAATAAAGGTGAAGCCGATTTTGTAATTATTCGTCTGGCCGATTTGTATATGATGCGGGCTGAAGCAAAATTGCGAAAAGGTGATGCTGCCGGTGCTTTGGCTGACGTAAATTTAGTGAGGGCTTCGAGAACTGCAAGACCTGCAGTAACTCCAAAACCGCTTGCTCAAATGACAGCCGATATTCTTTTCCGCGAACGTGGATTCGAATTTTACTGGGAACACCAACGCCGTACCGATATGATCCGCTTTGGAAAATACGAAGGTACATGGGTGGAAAAAACAAACAACGATAAAAACAAACGTCTGTTCCCAATTCCGCAGACTGCAATTGACGGCGCTTCGGACAATGAAGGATATTTGGTTCAGAACCAAGGTTACTAAAAGTTTATAATGATATTTATCCGGGAAGAAACAGTTGTTCTTCCCGGATAATATTTTTTCTGCACTTACATTTTAAAACCAAATTAATGGCTGAAGCCCTTTGTTAGCAAACCTTTTTAACACCAGGCTTAAGCCTGGTGCAAAAACAGGGAAAAAACGAACCGGCTTTAGCCATTAAATAAACCAGTTAAATCCAACAAAATGAGAATTTTACTTTTCTCCTTCGGGTTAATGCTGATTTTTGCCTGTTCAAACAAACCATCAAACAAAAAAGAAAATCAGGAAAGACCAACTCAGATTAAAATTGCTGCATATAACGTTGAATACAGTAAAAACGCAACTGCAACAGAAATTGGTGAAGCACTGAAATCCTACAATTTCGATGTGGTTTGTTTTTCGGAAGCTCCCGGTGGTAACTGGACAAAGGAAGTTGGGGAAGCCATGGGCATGAACTATTTTACTGTTGGAAAATATTCCACCGCAGGACATGAAGACAAGTATAAAACCATTGTAAGCAAAACACCTCTTTCCGATTTTAAAGAAGTTTTAATGGCCGACACTTTGCATTCCGCCACCAAAGCCAAAATCAATATCAATAATACCGAAATCAATATTTATGCAGTGCATTTCCCGTTTGGGTGGCGTGATCAGGCGCACATCGATGAAACCACCAACAAAATAGCAACTTTTGTTGAATACCTCAAAGCAAAACAAATCGAAGAAATTGCGGTAGTTGCCGGCGATTTCAACTTCATCCCGTCGAACGCCGACAGCACGAGTATGTATTACGAAATGTTTGTTGATATTGGGATGAATGTTACCTGGAATGAAATTGGTATTGACTGTACAAAACGCAATACATGGAATGCGCTTGACCCTGAAGATGCAGGAAACGGGGAAGTTATTGACCACATCATATACAATCATCAAAAAATGAAAGTACTGGATGGCGAAATCATCGAAATGGAAAAACCTTTATCCGATCATAAACCAGTTTGGACACTTTTGCAGGTAAAGTAAGTACGAATTCAAGAAGTTAAAAAATGAAATCAATAAGAATAAACCTGTTGTTCAGTGCCAGTAATGTTGCGTTGGTAGTGACTGCGCTTACGTTTGCAACCCGTGGTGGTTTTATCGCACCCTGGATGGAAGAGTTTAATTTATCGGCCACACAGGTTGGATGGATAGTTGGAACCGCATTCTGGGGATTTACGCTGGCAATGGTTGTTCTGGGCCCGTTGGTTGATTTACTGGGAATCGGGAAAGTACTCACAATTGCATTTATCAGCCATGTTATCGGACTTGCCTTGACCATTTTTGCCTCCGGTTTCTGGACACTGTTCTTTTCTACCATGTTAATCGGCATTGCCAATGGAAGCGTGGAAGCCGCGTGTAATCCATTAATTACGGCATTGTATCCCAAAGATAAAACCACCAAACTCAACCTGTTTCACATGTGGTTTCCGGCTGGAATCGTATTTGGAGGCCTCATGGTTTATTTTTTTGACCGGCTTGGCTGGGGATGGAGAATACAGACCATTGCCATGTTATTGCCGACACTGGCCTATGGAATTATGTTCCTGGGGCACAAATTCCCGCAAACCGAACGGGTAACTTCTGGCGCAACATACAGGGATATGCTGAAAGCCACTGTTTCTCCCCTTTTCCTGTTTATGGCTTTTTTTATGATGTTTACCGCCGCCACCGAACAGGGAACGATGCAATGGATAACTGTGCTTTTAAGTCATTCGTTTGACAAGCTATTTTCCGTAGGAACCAGTTCTATTTTGATATTGGTTTGGATTTCAGCAGTTATGGCGCTGGCCCGACTTGTTGCAGGACCGGTGGTTCACAAACTGACAGGTATTGGGGTACTGCTTTTTTCTGCTGTTGTTTCAGGAATTGGTCTTTACCTAATGAGTATTTCATCCGGAATTATACTGTTTGCATCTGCTACTGTTTTTGCAATAGGGGTAGCTTACTTTTGGCCAAACATGTTAGGAGTTGTAGCCGAGAAAGTACCCGACAGCGGTGCGTTGGGACTGGCTTTAATGGGAGGATTCGGATTTTTGGGAGGCGCCATTGCCCAGCCAACAGTGGGGCATATTTACGATTTGCAATTGCTAAAACTGGGCAACGAACTGGATGCCGGAGCCATGACATTGAAATATGTAATCATTTTAACCGTAGTTCTGTCGGTTGCATTTTTGTATCTTTTTCTGAAACACAGGAGGAAAGACCAGAAATTCACGAAATAATGGCACAAATATTTTAATCCCGTAATTTGTTTATTTTTCAGAATAGAAGTAATCAATCCATTGCTGATAAGTATCTTGTGCCGAATGGCATGTGTCAAGCAAATATTCTGGCACCCGTTCAAATTTTTTGAGCCCGCGGTAATAAACCCAAATTTTCAGAGGAAAGTTTTGTTTTGTTGGAACAATGATAACAACCATAACCATGACAACAATGAGAACCACAATAACAATCACAACTTCAGACCACTGCCTACTTTCTCCTGCTGCTGCCGCTTTACTTAAAAACGCTATTTCACCAGCCGAATTCCGTCTGAATCAAAAGTTATCATCCGTTTTTTATACAAACTGCCGATTGCTTTTTTAAAGTTCTTTTTGCTGATGCCAAAAAGTGCATTTATCATTTCGGGGGAAGTATTATCTGAAACGGCCATGAAACCGCGGTTCTGTTTCAGTTCATCGAGGATTTTCTGCGAGATGGTATCCACTTTTTCGTAACCGGGTTTTTCGGGGAGCAAATCAATTTTGTCGTCAGCGCGCACTTTATTAATGTACCCCTTAATTTTCTGACCAATGAAAAGAGATTGATAAATCTGGTTTTTATATAACATTCCCCAATGTTCGCTGTTAACAATGGCTTTGAACCCGAGGTCGGTTTCTTCGGCAATCATCAGTTGAACCTCGTCGCCCAATTTGTATTCTGGAGGGGTGTTATCCAGAAATTTGTCGAGTTTTGCCGAAGCTGCAATGCGTTTGGTAAGAACATCAAGAAACAGGTAAACGAGGTAACTTCTGCCTTCTACCATATCGGCTTTTTGCTCACGAAAAGGTACAAGTAAATCTTTGGGTAGCCCCCAGTCGAGAAATGCGCCAAACCTGCTTACTGACACTACTTTTAAAAAGGCAAAATCGCCCACCATGGCAAATGGTTTTTCGGTGGTGGCCACCAAACGGTCTTCGGAATCGGAATAAACAAAAACATCTGCCCA
Organism: uncultured Prolixibacteraceae bacterium; assembly: GCA_947085485.1. Lineage (GTDB taxonomy): Bacteria > Bacteroidota > Bacteroidia > Bacteroidales > Prolixibacteraceae > Draconibacterium. Next base: position 2,637 of record CAMTWS010000026.1, on the reverse strand, counting down.
TCCCAGATTTCTCACCTCTTCGGCAATAAATTTTTTCGGCATTAAAATTTCGCCCAATTCTCTGCCATCCAGATACAAACCGTTATCGGTTTCGCGAACTACTTCAAGTGTATTTATCCTTCCAATTTCTACCATTGGTTTCTATTTAAAATGAGCCTCAAAAGTACAATTAGAATTCAAAGTTATTTAAGGTTTTTCGTACTAATTTAAACACCCTTCGACTACGCTGGGGGTGACTGTCAGGCTGAGCGTAGTCGAAGCCTGTTTCCCGACTCAGCGACAATAATGCTACATTTATATTTTCCTCATTTAATTCGGTTAATTCAGCGCTTTTAATTTCTGAAATAGTTCGCCTGAAACTTTAAATACGGTTCCGTGCCTTGTTCCTTCGGGGAAACTTATTTTATCTGAAATATCTTCCCAGTTTTTCAAATCTTTCGAACGCACCGCGCCCATTGCAATGATTTGTTGTTGTTTAACGCTTCCCATTTCAATCCGTCGATGCTGTATGCCAGATGAAGTCCATCCTCTCCATTTCCCATAAAAAACGAAAACAGGTAAACCTCGTTTTTGTCTTGTGCAAATACGTTCAGAAAAAAAAGTGAGAATAGGATTGCCAATAAAGATTTGTATTTTTTCATTTTGAATGAATTGATTTTTAATTCATTTACACAGGGTGGCACCCTGAGCTTTTACATACCGCTCTTTCAGAGCTAGAAAAACAGAAAATCACACTGAAAACTGCTACTGCCAACTGCCACTGAAAACTTTCTTCACCCTCCAGCCCTTTTCACTTTGTAGCCTTCGGTTTTGAGAATATCCATAATTTTATTGCAGAAATCGCCCTGAATCAGAATTTCTCCATCTTTTACAGCTCCGCCCACGCCACACTTAGTTTTCAATATTTTTCCAATGGCTTTCAAACCATCTTCGCTACCGATATAGCCCGTAATCAGCGTAACGTTTTTTCCATTCCGCTTTTTGCGGTCGAGCTGTACTTTCAGATTTTGCTGGCGTGGTAGCAAAGTTTGCTGTTCATCTTCAGCCTCTTTCTCGTAATTAAAATCGCGGTTTGTCGAAAAAACCACTCCCAACCTAACTTTCCAATCGTTTGACATAAACTTATCCTTATTTCCAAATGACCAGCAAACTGCCTGTAATATAAACAATTACCCACCATGCATAAGCAAATTTAGAATACAACAGAACCGAATTTTCTATGAATGAATCAAATCCATTTTTAAAATAGCACCTCCAAACTAAAATCAAATTAAGAATCATGGTCAACATGGCTGAATAACCCAAAAGGCCATGATAAGTAAATGGAGAATTTGTAGAACCAATTATCATGAAAATTACGGCTACTATGTCTAATAAAACACCGAGCGTAAGAAAAATCAGCACGCTGGGTGTCACTATTTTAAACCGTTGAACTGCAATACTGCTAATCCCATACGAGAGTAAGGCAAGGGTAATGATAAAAGCGCCAACAATTGCTAATGAATACATATCTGTTTTGTATTTTGTTTAAAAACCAACAGAACAACAAATTTGTCCCGGTAAATTAATATTTTACAAATTTTTCTGATGCAAGCTGCTTACCATTTGCCGAAATGACAAGAAAGTAAACCCCCGGCGCCAGGTTCGAAACCTGTATGCGGTTGGTTGCAGCACCATCAACAGCAGCAAGTTTACCAGCGTACACTGTTTCGGCTTTCAGCGTAATAATTTTAACATCATACTGCGGGTTTCGAGAACTCTCAAAATTAAAAACCAAAAAGTCGTGCACCCGGTTATTCATTATTTGAATCTTGCCGTTATATGGAATTTCAGCTTTTACTGCGGTTAGCTTATCGCCAAAGAAATTATTGTTTCTGATGAAAAATTCCTTTCCCAGAAACCTAGGCAAACTTGCCAGTCCGAAAAGCATGGTCGAATAATCAATACCCTGGACTTCCGGCGCTTTCCATCCGGTATTCCTTAAACTGTAACGCCACAAAATGGTATCTTTTGAAAACTGGGGAAATACATACCTTCCTTTTTTGCTTTGCCACATTTCGAGTAATTGATTTTCACCTTCAGGAAAAACAGGTAAAAAACCGGCAATAATGTATGGCGAAACTGTCTGATACGAATTGTCATTAATTTTATCGGCATAGTAACCCCCTGAATTTGGAACGGGGCTGGACCCGGCGCCACAACCCCACTCCCAGCTTGTGGCAGTGGGTATTGTTTTCCACCACGCAACATCGGAATTAAGAGCTTGTTTAAAATAGTCGAGGTATTTTTCGGAAGTGCTAAAATAATGACATAGGTAATAATTAAAAAGATGGGTAAACGATGATAAAAAACTCCCCGGGCGGTCGGTTAGAACACGGTTGGCTCCGTACATTGTGTATGGAAGTTTGTCAGGATCGGCATAAAATTTATTCCATAAAATATGTGCAGGTGAACCGGTATTTGTGGTAGCATTTTTCGCCATCCACGCCACAATCATGTACTCGTTGTAAACCGAGGTAACACTTCCTGAATTGCCGTTGCCATTGGCATTCATTGTTAAAAATATTTTACCGTTGTTTGCATCGGCAATTGCTTTTTCGTGTTTTACCGAGTTCCACATTTCGAGGGCATATTTTG
>CAMTWS010000025.1:0-60201 GCA_947085485.1 uncultured Prolixibacteraceae bacterium | reverse complement strand
GCTGAAATTCACCACTGTGGTTATGGTATCCCCATTTAATTCCGGCAGCTTTTGCAATTTCGCCGGCTTTGTTGAAAACTTCGCAAACCATAGCTGCATCGTCATGGTTTTCAATGGTTGGCATTCCGGGCTGAACAACGCTTTTAACCCCGCATTTCAAATGGTCTTCGAATGTCATTTTCCAGAAATCGGCAATTTCTACCGCGTTTTCTTTTGTGTATTTACGCACCGGCGGGTTTACATGCGAACCTGTTACTTTTAATCCGGCGCCTTCGGCCATTTTGCGGAATTCCGCCATTTCCACTCCGTACAATTTACGTTCGCGGTAGCCGGCAGCCTCAATAGTACTGTAACCAATCTGGGCCACTTTTTTCAATCCGTTCGGTACATCGTCGGTAAATTCTTTTCCCAACGAATAAATTTGCAACCCGATACTTTTTTTCGGTGCAAATAACCTACTGTTTGTTGCCGACGCCAGCGAAGGCGACATTGTGCCGCCAACCATTCCGCCCACGGTGATTAAGCCGAGTTTCTTTAAAAAATCTCTTTTTGTTTCCATACTATTAATATTAGATTTAAGTTTTAATTTTTGAATTAATTTATCTGAAACTGTAAATATACAAACAATTGTTTCTTTTGCTGCAACTCCTAAAACCGAATATTGCCAGGAATTATTGAAACCTGAATTAAAATTAAACAAAGCAACAAATTGCTGTTATCCTTTTTTTTGAAATTGTATATTTACTGAAAATTAAGCACCCCATAATTGAGGAAATGAATTTAAGATTTACAGGACACGAAACATTTGTTGTAAGAACCTTTTGGCCAAAAAAAGGATATGACTTTATTAAAAACGGCGGAAATTTTAATGCTGACGATGCAGTAATTGAGTAATGGATAAAAGAATCAAAATAATTAATGAGAAATCAAATGCAACTGCCTAAATCAAATAACCTACCCGTAAATCTTTTGGCAGCTTGTTTCAATAGCACTTCTGCAACATACAAATATTACTGGCTTCTATCAATTTTACAAGAAGTAGAAAATGGGAACTTGCATATTATTAAGAGAAATTTATTTGCAAGAATGATTTCAAATGCCTGGTTTACAGTAAACTATTTCCATGTTTCATTTGGAAAGCAGGATTTAATTCAAGAGGCCATTCAAACGGTAAATAAGATTGAGAAAATTTCCATTGATGAGAAGCAACAAATTGTGTTTCAAACACTTTCATCAACTAAAAATCCAGCGACGGTTGAACAACTTTGGCATTTTAACAAAAACGTTCCTCACTGGTTTTTAAGTCCGTGGTTTCCTAAAATGGTTAGAACAGAGATTTATTCAGCTTCAAAAACTTTTAGTAAAAATTGTTTGTATGCTTTGCATAATCAAATTATAGAAATAAATCCTGAATGGATTGACTATTTAACTTCAAACGCAAGAGTGCTGAAAGATTTCTGTTACTGGAATCTTTCTTTATTTCTACAGGCTAAGAATCCAAATGTGCCCGACCTTCCTAACAAATTAATTAAACCTGCTACCAGAAACAACTTGTACAAACAAAGGACACAATTTTGGGATTTAGTTGTAAATGAACTTGGTTCTGTAAGTTGTATTTACACAGGGGAAAATCTTACAGTAGGTAATTATGCAGTTGAACATTTCATCCCATACAACTTTGTTTCTCACGACTTGATATGGAATTTAATTCCTGCTGATAAATCATTTAACAGTTCCAAAAGTGATAAACTGCCGCCACTTGATAAATATTTCAATCCATTTTTTACATTGCAAAAAAAAGCGGTAGAAATAGTGAGTGCGAAATTACCAAAGAGTAAATTACTTGAAGATTATCTGACCATTTTTCCAGACTTGGATAAAAGCTTTACAGAGGAGAAATTCAGAGAAAGAATTCAACCTTTAATTACCATCGCGTCTAACAATGGATTTGAATATTTAAAGTGAATCAGCAGAATATATTTAGCCATCTTACTGCAAAAGAAAGAGATACCTTGTCTTTTCCTGCAAAAATATTGATTGAAAGAAAACTTTTTTTTGGGAGTATTCTGGATTTTGGTTGTGGATTTGGAAAGGATGTAGAATTGTTGAAAAAAAAGGGAGTAAATATTGTTGGCTATGATAAGTTTTATTTTCCGGAATATCCTACTGGAAAATTTGATACTATCTTGTGTTTTTATGTTTTAAACGTTTTATTACCAGAGGAACAAACCGCTGTTTTGCTTGAAATTTCCAGATTATTAAAGCCTGGTGGGAAAGCTTATTTTGCGGTAAGAAGAGATATTAAATATGAAGGTTTCAGAACTCATAAAATACATCAGAAGCCAACTTTTCAATGTATTGTTAAACTAAGTTACCAATCGATTTTTAGTAATGAAAGCTGTGAAATATATGAATATAAGCATTTTAATCAGATAATACGAAGGAATGTTGATTGCCCATTTTGCAATCCTGATTCTGAAAGAGAATTGATTTTAGAATCTGCTACTGCATATGCATTATTTGATAAATACCCGGTTAGTAGAGGTCACGCTTTAATAATTCCTAAAAGGCATTGCACTAATTACTTTCAGCTTTCTTTTAAAGAACAATCTGCATGTTGGTTTATCTCGAATAAAGTGAAAGAGATTTTAATAGAAGATTTTACACCAGATGGTTTCAATGTTGGAATAAATGTAAATGAAGCTGCCGGCCAAACGGTTCCACATGTTCATATTCATCTAATACCTCGTTACTTTGGCGATGTTGAATTTCCTGAAGGCGGTGTTAGAGGAGTAATCCCAGGGAAAAGATATTACTCAGAAAAAGAAAAATAGAAATGAATAGAAAAGTACGACATGTTTTGGGAATTTCGGGAGGCAAAGACAGCGCTGCTTTGGCAATGTATATGAGAACGCATCATCCTGAAATTGAAATGGAATATTACTTTTCGGATACAGGCAAAGAACTTCCTGAAACCTACGAACTGATTGAAGAATTAGAATCTTTTCTGGGTAAGAAAATCTTAAAGTTGGAAGCCAACCACAGCCACAAAAATCCTTTCGATCATTATTTGGATATTTACAACGGTTTTTTGCCTTCATCGATGGCGCGTTGGTGTACACAGAAATTGAAACTTGAACCTTTTGAAAAATGGATTGGTGACGATCTTGCTATTTCGTATGTTGGAATCCGCGATGATGAGGATCGGGAAGGTTATGTTTCAACTAAAGGCAATATTCAATCGGTTTTTCCGTTTCGCAAACACATTTGGAGCATCGAAGTTCTTCACAAAGTTCTTCACAATTCAAACAGGGAAAAGATTGCCAAATTGTACAAAGAAAATGGAATCCCCGATATGATGGATAGGTACATGGAAATTATTTGGGAACCTCAGTCTCCAAAGTATCTTTTTTCGCAAAAAATGAAGGATTTGCTTCAATTGAGTAATGCTACTTTTAATCATGTTGTTTTTGATTTTCTAAAAACAGAAAACCATCCGGTTTCGTATTTGAATGAATACTCTTTGCTTGATAATGAGGATAGTGTGGACATCAAAATGGTTTATCAGCTATTCAAAGATAACGGGGTAAAAGTTCCGGGTTATTACGATGAAATTGAATTTGAAATTGACGGTAAAAAAGGAACGTATAATCGCAGCCGTTCCGGCTGTTTTTTCTGTTTTTACCAGCGAAAAATTGAATGGATCTGGTTATACGAACGACACCCCAAATTATTCGGCAAAGCCCAGGAATACGAAAAAGATGGTTACAGTTGGATGGACAATGAAACCCTTGAAGAAATTATTCAGCCCGAACGCATGGCCCAAATTAAACTTGACTATATTGCCACATTACAGAAAAAATTAAACGGCAAAAACAAATCCAATAAATTGGTTGATATTTTGGTAGATGATAATGAGGTTTGCGCTAATTGTTTTATCTAATCTAATAGTTGATTGGAATATGATTGATCAATTTAGAAACAATCGACTTAATTGGCTTTTCCAATCAGGGTCGATACTGACAACAATAATGTCATTGATATTAAATTTCTTAACCTCCTTGATCCATTGTTTTTGCAAATCATTTGTAGGCACTAAAATTATTGCTTGAATAAATCCAGATTGATTATATTCGTTTAAAAGACAATTTAATGCAGTAATGGTTTTCCCAGTCCCGGTAGCCATTGCAAAAATCCCTTTTTTGCCATTAGCAATCCAATTTCGACAGGCTTCTGCCTGATATGGCCTCGGCCCTTCAAGATATGGAAATTTGGGTTTATGCCTTTCTTCCTCTACCTTTTTCTTAAAATTCATGGTGTAATCAGCCAATGCTCTTTTCAAAAAAGGATGTTGAGAAAGTCGTTCGTAAATGTTAACTTCTTCTTCCACCAATTCATTCAATTGCTTATCCTGCCCGGTTAACTGAATAACTGCAATAATTTGCTCAGGGCTTAAATACTCAAAACCAAAATCTTCCTTTTTGCATATTCGTTCAATAATATCAATATTCTCTTTAACCTTTAGTTTCTCTGAATTTTCTCCCCAGGAACGTGAAATTGATAAACTTTCACCGTTATCCACCAATCCCCGGTATGTGAAATTGCAACTTCCATTAAAATAAACCTGATTTATTCCATCGTCAAAAATTCCTTGTTTAAAATGTGCTAACCGGTTTGGTTTTAGTTTTACAGGTATTATTTGTAATTTATCGTGTTTCAATAAGTATTTTAAGCAATCGAAAAAATGTTGATCTCCATTTTCAAGAATCGTGGCTAAACCTTCCAAATCTTTTTCCACCAAATACTTCATTTCTTCTTCTTCAGCAAATGAATTTATTTCATCATCAGAAATCAGAATTTTGTCTTTAATAGATAAATAGTGATTTGTAATTATTCTTAGTTGACCTCCATTGTGAATAAATTGAGCAAATCCATAAGCTAATGTGCGAATTGCATTCGAACTAAAATATCCCAGTTTTAGATCAATTTGTTTGCATTCAGGAATAGCCAACATAAAAAATTCGATGGGAAGATGTTTTCCATCTGAGCTGAATTCTAAAGTAGCGGGATATTTGATGGAACTTAACATCTTTATAGATTAAGGTATTGGTATTATTGTAATGCCGATCATTTAAGGAAAATTATCAGTTTTTTAAACTTCCTGTAAAAATAGCATTTATAATCATTTTATAAATAGTTGTAAACCATAATATCAATATCAGTTTTCTAATCTATTTACTATTGAGATCCAAATAATCTTAATCTGCTTACCAATCGCCACAAACAAAAAAAGGATAGCATTCACTATCCTATTTTTTGGTGGGCGATGAGGGATTCGAACCCCCGACCCTCTGGGTGTAAACCAGATGCTCTGAACCAGCTGAGCTAATCGCCCTAAAAATATATTGTTGTTTCTGAACGCACTTTCCTTCCCGGAAAAGCGTTGCAAATATAAAACGTATTTTCAGTTCTGCAAAAAAATTGTCTGATTTTAATTATAAAATCTCGGCAACCACAAAAGTGCTTCCGCCAATAAAAATCAAATCGCTTTTCCCGGCGTTTAACTGTGCCGATTTAAAAGCTTCTGCAACTGTTGGGTAGCTCTCTCCTTTCAGTCCAAAACCTGCTGCTTTTTGCGCCAGTTCTTTCTCATTCATTGCCCGTGGAATATCTGCCCGGGTAAAATAATAGACTGCATCTTTGGGTAATAATTGAAGAATTGCATCCTGGTCTTTATCGGCAACCACCCCAAATACAAAATGAAGTGTTTTGTATGCTGTATTTTTTATCTGGTTTACAACCATTTTTATTCCATCTTCGTTGTGGCCTGTATCGCAAATGGTCAGCGGATTATTCCCGATGATTTGCCAGCGCCCCATCAAACCTGTCGATTTTGCAGCATTTGCCAGCCCTTCGTAAATATTTTCCCTCGAAATTTGCCAGCCTTTTTCAACCATAATATCAAGTGTTTTTAAAACAACAGGCACATTTTTCAACTGGTAGGTTCCCAATAAATCCAGCTTTATTTCGTGATATTCAACTTTTCCGTTTTTCTCAATGTTCATCATTTGTCTGCCATCCGTTCCCAACATCGAATAGGATGCAACATATTCCTGGTCGGCAAAAAAAAGTGAAGTTTGTTTTATTTGGGCGATTTCCTGAAAAACCTGTTTTGTTTCGTTTTGGGTTGTGCCAATTACCGCCTGAATATCTTTTTTTATAATCCCTGCTTTCTCGGCTGCAATTTTCTCGAGTGTATCTCCCAGTAAATTGACATGGTCGAGGCTAATATTGGTTATTACGCTTACTTCAGGGGTAATAATATTTGTGGAGTCCAACCTTCCGCCCAATCCAACCTCAATTATTGCAATATCTACTTTCTGTTTTGCAAAATAATCGAAAGCCATGGCCGCGGTCAATTCAAAAAACGAAGGTTCAATACCCCACAAATTGTACTTAACAGGGTAATCTCCAACCCATTTCACAACTTCCACTTTCGAAATCATTTGGCCGTTTATTTTTATACGCTCCCTGAAATCCTTTAAATGAGGCGAAGTATATAATCCGGTTTTGTAACCTGCCGCCTGACAAACTGAGGCCAGCATGTGCGAAACCGAACCCTTTCCGTTTGTACCGGCCACATGAATGGTTTTATAAAGCCGGTGCGGATTTTCAAAAAACTCATCGAGCTTCAAAGTATTATCCAAACTGTTTTTGTATGCAGCCTCACCAATCCGGTGAAACATGGGCAACCGCTCAAAAAGATAGGCTAATGTCTCTTCGTAATTCACCTTCCAAATTATTTATCAACCGTAACAAGTTAATTAATTTATGACTTTTAATACAATCTGTTTTACCAATTTTCATATTTTTAAAAAATCAATTTTTTTGAAGATGCTAAGTAAAACAACCAAAAGTAAAATTTTCATTCTCGATACAAATGTAATTTTACACGACCACACTTGTATCTATCAATTCCAGGAAAATGACATTATACTCCCGATTACAGTTTTAGAGGAGTTGGACAAGTTTAAACGCGGCAATGATCTCATTAATTTTCAGGCGAGGGAGTTCACCCGCCTGCTCGATGAAATTGTTGGCGATGAGCTGTTTAACGGGGGGAAATCTCTTGGAAAGGGATTGGGGAAATTACGGATCGAAACCGGCAAACCGTTCTCCGATGTTTTAAAGGCTTCATTCAGGGAAGATATTCCTGACCACCGGATTCTATCGATTGCGGAATATATATCACAGGCCTATCCAAAACGGAAAACAGTTCTGGTAAGCAAGGATATAAATCTTCGGATGAAGGCTAAATCGCTTGGTATTCAGGCAGAAGATTATAAAACCGATCAGGTTACCGACCACAACGTGCTTGACAAAACGGTAACTACTTTTGACAATTTCAGCGATGAACTAATCGAAACTTTATATAACCAGGGTTCGATTTCAGCAGATGATGTTAAAGTTAATTTTTCGCCCGAAGCCAATGAATGCTTTATTTTCAAGGGAACTTCATCGAGCGCTCTTGCACGTTTCGATGCAAAATCGAAACGGGTTTACCGTATCGAAAAAAAACCGGCGTACGGAATAAAACCACGAAATGCAGAACAAACTTTTAGTTTGAACATGCTGATGGATCCTGAAATAAGACTGGTTGCACTAACAGGGAAAGCCGGTACCGGAAAAACATTGCTCGCGCTTGCAGCGGCCATTGAACAAAACCGGCAATACGAACAAATATTGCTGGCACGGCCAATTGTAGCGCTCAGTAACCGTGATCTTGGTTATTTGCCCGGCGATGCATCAGAAAAAATAAGTCCGTATATGCAGCCGCTGTACGACAATCTATCGGTAATAAAACATTCATTCAACCCAAGAAGCAATGAATTTCAGCTTATTGAAGAAATGATAAAGGATGAACGGCTTAATATTACACCGCTTGCTTACATTCGAGGGCGTAGTTTGTCGAATGCCTTTTTTATTATCGATGAAGCTCAAAATCTTACTCCCCACGAAATAAAAACCATTATTACACGTGCTGGCGAGGGAACAAAAATGATTTTCACAGGCGATTTACAACAAATCGATTCGCCGTACTTAGATATGAAATCGAATGGTTTGGCATTTATGACCGACAGGATGCGAAACCAGGATATCTTTGCCCACATTAACTTAGTAAAAGGCGAACGAAGTTATTTGGCGGAGTTAGCCAGTAACCTGCTTTAAAAAGCCTCCCCTAACCCCTCCGAGGGAGGGGGATAAGAATGGAAGATGAACAAAATTGCGAATTGAAAATAATCGGAGCTAATTTTTTTTGGAACAGGCTTCTTCATCCTGAATAAATTGGAACTGGGTTTTCGTCTTACTTATGACAAGCTATTTTTTTCTACCTTTGCACCCTGTTTAGAATCATTCAGAATAGTGCAGATGGATTACATAGGGAAGAAAGCCGCTTTTTATACATTAGGGTGCAAACTCAATTTCTCCGAAACATCAACAATTGCAGGTTCATTCAAGGAAGTTGGGTTTGAAAGGGTTGATTTTGAGGAGAAAGCCGATGTTTATGTCATTAACACATGTTCGGTAACCAACCAGGGCGACAAGGAAAGCCGGAATATTATCCGCAGGGCAGTCAGGAACAATCCCGATGCTATGGTTATTGTTGTTGGCTGTTACTCACAATTAAAACCCGAAGAAGTTGGCCATATCGAGGGGGTTGACATGGTTTTGGGGACACAGGAAAAATTTCATATTCCGGCTTACCTCGGAAACCTTGAAAAAAGAACAACCACCGAAATAAAAACCACCCGTTTAGCCGATATAAAAAGCTACCATAAAGCATTTTCGTGGGGCGACCGTACCCGCAGTTTCCTAAAAATTCAGGATGGTTGCGACTATTACTGTTCGTTTTGCACCATTCCGTATGCACGCGGGAAAAGCAGGAACGATAACATTCAGAATACCGCTGCTGAAGCAAAAAAGGCAGTTGACAAAGGTTTCAGGGAAGTAATTTTAACCGGTGTGAATATTGGTGATTTTGGAAAATCGACCGGCGAAAATTTTCTCGATCTGTTAAAAGCGCTCGAAAGTGTGGAAGGGTTGCAGCGTCTTCGTTTAGGTTCAATCGAACCCAATTTGTTAAAAGACGAAATTATTAAACTGGTTGCCGGTTCAAAAGTGATAATGCCCCATTTCCATATTCCGCTGCAGGCAGGCTCCGACGAAATTCTGTCGTTAATGAAGCGGAAATATTCAACCGGTTTGTTTGCAAAAAGGGTACACCGTATCCGCGAAATTGTGCCGCATGCTTTTATTGGCGTCGATGTTATTGCCGGCACAAATGGCGAAACCGAAGAATTATTTCAGCAGTCTTACGATTTTATTAATAGCCTCGAAATATCGCAACTCCATGCATTTACCTACTCTGAACGTAGCGGAACACAAGCGCTAAAAATCCCGTGGAAAGTAGAAATTGAAGACCGCAAGCGAAGGACCCAGATGTACATTAACCTTTCAGAGAAAAAACTTCGCGCTTTTTACGAAAAACAGCTGGGAACCCGGCAAACCGTTCTTTTTGAAGAGCAAACCAAAAAAGATAAAATCGTTGGTTTCACCGAAAACTATATTAAAGTTGAAACCCGCCACGACGAATCGCTGGTGAATCAAATGAAAAAAGTAACCCTGAAATCAATTCTGCCAAATGGGCACGTTTCGGTTGAATTAGCCGGATAATTTTACCTAATTTTATGTCAAACTTTTAACAAAATGGATTACAAAAACCTTTGTTTCCAGGTTCAGGAAATAGCCCGCGAAACCGGCAGTTTTATTCGCGAAGAGGGCAAAAAAATTACTGTCAGCGATATCGAATTTAAGGGAATTACAAGTCTGGTTACTTATGTCGATAAAACGGCAGAAGCCAGAATTGTGGCCGCCTTAAAAAACCTGATACCCGGCTCTGGTTTTGTTGCCGAAGAGGGGACTGCGGATTCAAACAACGAAAAATATACATGGATAATCGATCCGCTCGACGGGACAACCAACTTTATACATGGAATTGCGCCGCACTCGGTTAGCATCGGCCTGAAAGAAAACGACAAAATGGTTTTGGGTGTGGTTTACGAAGTTAAGCTCGATGAAATGTTTTATGCATGGAAAGACAGCGCGGCATATTTAAACGGCCTTGAAATCAAGGTTTCACTCAATTCAAAATCGGAAAATGCATTGATTGCCACCGGGTTTCCCTATTACGATTTCGACCGGGTTGACGATTACATTGCCGCCATGAAAACCTTGATGAAAAGCACACGGGGACTGAGGCGTTTGGGATCGGCTGCCGTTGATTTGGCGTATGTTGCCGCCGGACGGTTCGATGCATTTTACGAACACGCGCTCCACGCCTGGGATGTAGCAGCCGGAGTATTTGTTATACAACAGGCCGGCGGAAAAGTAACCGATTTCAGCGGTGGCGAAAACTGGCTGTTTGGCGGCGAAATTATAGCCGCCAGCAATAACTATTTCGATGAATTTTACAGTATAATCAATGAGTATTTGGGTAGTAAATAGTACATTTTTGCACATTTAAATGTGAGTATTTTGCAATTAATGCACATTTAAATGTGCGTTTTTTGGCTTAAACTATTAAAACCTCAACTTTTGACATTATTATTTTTGTAAATTGCAAAAAAACAAATATCCAATGGCAGAACAAGAAATTGCTTTATTACAGGGACAAATTGAAAGGCTAAGCGAGAAGAAATTCGATTTGGAAGCATGGAAAAATCACACAATCATCTTACTGGAACGTATTTTTGGTAAAGACAGTTCTAAAATAAAAATGATTAAAGAACTGCGATACGACTATTCGAGCTGGAATTTGCGCAACACAGCAGCTTCGGGTAAAACAAACGATAAAGATCCGTTGTTGATGCAGGCCGAAGAGATTTTAACCGCCACCATTGCCGAACTCAAAACATTAGGCCTCCCACAGGAAAAAAAGGAAAAAGATAAAATCTGGGATTTATTGAAAGATGAATTAACAGGTAAGCAAATTAGGGAGCTCGAAGTTTTGGTTAAGTCGGAAGATGAAGACAAAACTGAAAAAATAACCACGATACTCGAAGAACTTGGCAGCGAAAGACTGGCCTTACTTATACTTAAGTTGTTAGCCGATTAGTTTTCATGGCCAAACCCACAAAAATAGCCATTGTTATCCTGAATTGGAACGGGGAAAAATTGTTCGACAATTTTCTGTCTTCCGTTATTCAACATTCCACCCTGGAAAATATTGAAATTATTGTTGCCGATAATGGCTCAACCGACAAATCAGTTGAACACCTCAAACAGTTTTATCCATCGGTAAAAATCATCGGTTTAAAAACAAACTATGGATTTGCGGAGGGTTACAACCAGGCATTGCAAAAGGTTGATGCAGATTACCTGGTACTGTTGAATTCGGATATTCAAGTTACTGAAGATTGGATTGAACCTTGCATTGAACGGTTTGAAGCCGATGAAAAAGTGGCCGCTATTCAACCCAAAATATTAAGTTACAATCAACCCAATTTGTTCGAATATGCAGGGGCAACCGGTGGATTCATCGATAAATTCGGTTACCCGTTTTGCCGTGGCAGGATATTAAACCGGATTGAAGAGGAACTGGGACAATATAACAACCCAACACAGATTTTCTGGGCTTCGGGAGCGTGCATGTTTATAAGGGCCGGTGCATTTAAAATAGCAGGTGGCTTCGATGGCGATTTTTGGGCGCACATGGAAGAAATTGATTTGTGCTGGCGATTAAAAAGCCGTGGGTACAAAATTTATTACGAACCGCGATGTGTGGTTTATCATCTCGGCGGCGGTACTTTATCGTACGGAAGCCCAAAAAAAATCTACCTCAATTTCAGGAACAATCTGTACATGTTATTTAAAAACCTCCCGCGCCACCAGTTTACAAGAATATTTTTTATGCGAATGGTTTTGGATGGAGTTGCAGCAGCCAAATTTATTCTGGGATTTGATTTCAGGGAATTCCGTGCAGTTGTAAAAGCTCATTTTGCATTTTATCAGAATCTTGGAAAACTGATGCGCAAAAGAAAAGAGATACAAAAGCAGGTAATTGTAAAAAATCACTCTGAAATCTATCCAAAGAGCATCATGTGGAAGTTTTTTATCCAGAATAAACGCAAGTTTACTGATTTGGATTTTCATCCTAAAAATTAACTTTCGAAGAAAATATTTACACCTATCACATCGATTTTGTGGGGCAAGTAAACAACATTATTTACATTCAATGGATGGAAAACGGGCGGGTAAAACTGCTGGAAGCCATGGAAATACCTGCTTTCGATTTGTTAACCAACGAAAGTGTTTTGCCCGTAATTACCGAAACCAACATAAAATACAAAAAACCTCTTTTCCTGAACAACACAGTTAAAATTGAGTGTTGGGTATCGCAACTCAACAATGCTTCGGCCATTTTACAGTTCAGGTTTTTCAACGAAAAAAATGAATTGTGTGCCACCGGAAACCAAAAAGGTTTGTTTATCGACAGTAAAACCATGCGCCCGATGCGGCTGAACGGGAAACTCAGAGTTAATTTTGAAAAATTTCTGATTCCGGGTTAACCTTTATTCAAAATTTAGTTTTACATTTGACCTGACATTTATGCAATGGGGTGTCCCGATTTATCGGGACTGAGAGTATACTCAATGAACCTGATCCGGGTAATGCCGGCGTAGGGAGTGCAAAAGGAAATTTTCCTGCCTCATTGGTTAGTTCTAACCAATAATCTTCTAAAAATGAAAAAGTTATTATTTTTACTGCTTATGCAGTTCATCGTTTTTGCCGGTTTTGGGCAAATTAAACTATCAGGTGTTGTTTTAGGAAGCAATGAACCGCTTGCCGGAGCCAGCGTAGTTTTGGTCAACTCAATGTACGGGGTTTCGACGTTAAGCAACGGAACTTTTGAATTTAAGAACCTGAAACCGGGCGATTATGTCGTAAAAGTTTCGTTTATCGGTTTTGAATCCGCCGAAACAAAAGTGAATTTAAAATCGGATCATAAAATGACAGTATCATTAAACCCAAATGTTGTAATGACCGATGAAATACTGATTTCGGCTACGCTGGCAAAAAACAAAACTCCAATGGCGTACAACAACGTGTCGGGCGAAGAAATAGCAAAACAAAATATGGGGCAGGACATACCGTATTTATTGCAACTGACGCCTTCGTTTGTAGCAACTTCAGATGCAGGGAACGGAATAGGCTACACCAATTTCAGGATTCGCGGCACCGATATGAACCGCATTAATGTTTCCGTTAACGGAATCCCGCTCAATGATGCCGAATCGCACGGAACCTGGTTTGTCGATCAGCCCGACCTCGCCTCATCCATCGAAAATGTACAGGTGCAGCGTGGCGTAGGAACTTCTGCAAATGGGGCAGCGGCTTTTGGCGCTACAATTAACCTGCAAACCAGCGCTTTTAATCCCGATGCCTACGCCGAATATAAAACAGCTTTTGGCTCGTTTAATACGATGAAAAATACTGTTTTGGCCGGAACAGGTTTAATCGACGGTAAATTTACGGTTGATGCCCGCCTGTCGAAAGTAAGTTCAGACGGTTACATTGACAGGGCCAGCGCCGATTTGAAATCGTTTTATGTTTCTTCGGGGTATTACACTGGAAACACGGTTTTAAAAGCCATTGTTTTTTCCGGGTACGAAAAAACTGATCAGGCCTGGAATGGCGTTCCATCTGAGCTGTTGACAACAAACAGAACATACAACAGCGCCGGAGAATACACCAATGAAAATGGGATAGTCAGTTATTATGAAAACCAGGTTGACGACTACCGGCAAGACCATTTTCAACTCCATTTTTCGCATAGTTTTAATCAAAATATAAGTTTGAATGCTTCAGCACATTATACACGCGGAAGCGGTTTTTACGAAAATTACAAAGAGGATGAAGATCTTGCAGACTATCAGATTCCTCCTGTTTCGGTTGGATCCGAAACGGTTGAAATATCGGACCTCATCAACCAAAAATGGCTCGATAACGATTTCTACGGAATCGTTTATTCTTTTAATTATCAGCAAAACAAAAATGATTTTACATTGGGTGGAGGATACAGCATTTATGATGGCGACCGTTTTGGAAAGGTAATATGGGCGCAGTTTTTAGGAAATACAAAGCCAAATCACGAGTGGTATCGCAGCAACGGATTTAAAAAGGATTTCAATATTTTCACAAAGTACAATTACCGTTTGACAGAAAAGGTCAGTCTTTTCGCAGATTTGCAATTCCGGAATATTAATTACACGATTGATGGAATTGATGATGATTTGCGCGATATAACGCAAGAACACAAATTCAACTTTTTTAACCCGAAATTTGGCGTTTTTTACCAACCTGAACAAAATCAGGAAATCTATCTTTCCTTTGCAATTGCCAACCGCGAACCCAACCGGAGCAATTACGTGGATGCTGATCCGGCAGGTAAACAGCCGGTTCATGAGACGCTGCGCGACTGGGAACTGGGATACAACTATAAATCTTCAGCATTCTCTTTTTCAGCTAATTATTACTACATGTGGTATAAAAACCAACTGGTTTTAACTGGGGAAATCAATGATGTTGGCGCGCCAATCATGGTGAATGTTGATAATAGTTTCCGCACCGGGATTGAATTGCAAGCCGGTATAAAAATTGCCCCTGCCCTGCAGTGGAACGGGAATACAACATTCAGCATAAATAAGGTGAAGGATTTTGTTGAATATGTTGACAACTGGGATACCTGGGGGCAGGAATCTTATGATTTGGGAACAACCGACCTCGCTTTTTCGCCAAACGTATCTGCCAGCAGCAGGTTTACTTTTTCACCTGTAAAAAAGTTGGAGTTCAGCTTAGTTTCGTCTTACATAGGAAAACAATATGTCGATAACACTTCGAACGAGGACCGCGCTTTGGATGCCTGGTTTGTCAACAATTTGATTGCAGATTATACTTTTAACACAAAACTGTTTGAAAAAATTACACTTCGTTTGATGGTAAATAATTTATTTAACGAAAAGTACGAATCGAACGCGTGGGTGTATTCTTATATATCGGAAGGCAAACGAACTAAAATAGATGGTTATTTTCCACAGGCAGGAACTCATTTAATGTTTGGGATTGATTTTAAGTTATAGCAAAATTTCACTCCAGAATTACTTTCCCTTCAATTTCTACAAGAAGGTCTTTCCGGCAAATATCGGCTATAATGTAAACCACTGGCAGGTTTCCGAAATGACTTTTAAAAGTTCTTTTTATTACAGCAAAGTCTTTGCGGTCTTTTACATAAACCCTGGCATGACCATATTTTGGATTTAACGGATCGCAGGAGATTTTTTCAAGTATTTCTTTCGAATACAGTTGTTTGATATTACCAATGGTAACCTCAGTTTGTTCGGCTGGATTTCCGGCTCCAACAGTTTTTTCGCCCACGATTGCCGCAGTGCCCGAAATGAAAATCATTTTTCCCCCAAACATTTCCAGGTACCGGGCACGTTCAAATTTTGGAGTGGTTTTAAGCACACAACCATCGCCTGCCAATACATCCTGGCTGTAAGTATGCGCTGCAATTTGCGAAGGATTGTTTATAGGGGCCGTTTTTAACTGAGGCGATTGAATGGCAATAAATTCAATAATAATCCCACCCTGGTTCATTCCGATTCCGGTGGCTGCAGGGTAACCTGTTTTTTCAAATACATTTCCGTAAACGGTTGTCCGCGCATTGTTAAACTCCTGGTAACGTTGCTCATGCCCATCGAAACCCAAAATATCTTCAAGATAATTCCATTGTCTTACAATCGAATTAACCGGAAAACCGAATGAACCAAAAATTTCTGTTAAGCTTGCAAAGGCATTCCCTGAATTGATTTTGCAATTGTGGTTTAAGTTTGACTGTACGTTACCTATCAATACTTTACAATCACCATTCTGAAACAAAACTGCTCCGTTGTCATTGTCCGACAAAATGGTCGTTTTCCAAAGCAACGGATCGTAAAAACTAACTTCTGTAATAATTTTGTAGGTTAACGGAGGTTGGGCGATAACACTCTGTAAAATTTTATCGCGGAAAAGAGTATCAACTTCTTTTTGAATTTTTTGGTAAACCTTCAAATAATCGGCCCTGGAATTGGTATCGACAAAAAAGTTAAGCTTAAAAACCTCCTTCCCGGAGTTTATTTTCGATAATTGCTGTAAGCAGCTTTGCAACTGCTCATCGAGAGTTCCATTGGCATTTAAAGGATTGATATAGATTCGCTCACCGTTTAAAAAATACATCTCACTTATTTCTGATAGGATACAAATATGGAAGGTTTTTTTAGCAAAAAAATTGAGCTGATTAACAATTAAATCATTACTTAATAACCGCCCCCTGCTGTGCTGCCTTTCAAAACGGCTTCTGTTGAACCAACTCCAAGCCTGTTGGCGCCCTGATCGAGAAATGCAACGGCATCGTCCCAGGTCCGGATTCCGCCCGAAGGTTTTACCATCATTCTGTCGCCAACGGTTTTTACCATCACATCTATAATTTCAGGAGTGGCTTTTCCGGGGCCAAAACCTGTTGATGTTTTTACAAAATCGGCGCCTGCTTCGTAAGAGAGTTCGCAGGCTTTTGCAACTTGTTCCATCGACAGAAATCCACTTTCCTGTATTACTTTTACCAAAACTCCGTGCCGGTGGGCAACTTCAACTACTGCCTTTAAATCATTTAACACATACTCAAAATCTCCCGAAAGAAATTTTCCGATATTCATCACCATGTCAATTTCATCGGCGCCATCCTCAATGGCTTGTTTTGCCTGAAATGCTTTTACCTGTGTGGCATCGGCGCCATGAGGGAAACTCAGCACGCACGATACTTTAACATTGCTTTTCTTCAATAATTCTTTTGCAGTTTTAATGTCGCAAGGTTTTACACACATGCTGAAAACTTCGTTTTCGATGCACATTCGGGCATTTGCCATCAAATCTGCATCACTGTTTTCAGGTTTTAAAACCGCGTGATCGATGGTTTGTGCTACTTGTTTTTTTGTGTACATATTATAATTTTTTCCATAATTCGGGGAATATGCTCAATATCGCTTTTTGTGAAGTATTTTTTTAATTTTTGCCTTTCTGCAACCAAAATAAACTCACCAAATATATATACAATGAAGTTTACCAAAAGTATTTTATCTGTTTTTTTGCGCACCTTTAATAAATATTTTGTGAAGATGAAAGAAATTATTTCACCAAATCTCTCCCCATTGGAGGAGAAAAAGAGAGAGCTGCTTAATGCAAACGTGATTGGCGCAACAGGACTGGTTGGAAAACAACTGGTAACTCAGCTTCTTGAGGATGAAGCCTTTGGGAAAGTCCGGGTTTTTGTGCGGCGCGATACCCACTTAAAACACCCAAAGCTGGAACAACAAATTGTTGATTTCAGCAAAGCTGATGAATGGGAAAAACTCCTGACCGGCGATGTGCTTTTTTCGGCATTGAGAACTATGTTTTGGTTTCGTCGGTCGGCGCCAATGCAAAATCGGGCATTTTTTATACCCGGATGAAAGGTGAACTCGATGAAGCAGTTGCCAAACTTGGATTTCGGAATCTGGCTGTTTTGAGGCCTTCTTCGTTGACCGGCGAACGAAAAGATCGGCGAATTGCGGACGAATTGTCAATTCCGGTGGCAAGATTTGTAACAAAGTTTATTTTCAAAAAATATCGGCCAATCAGTGACAAAACTGTAGCAAAAGCAATGATAAATGCGGCTTTAAATCAATCAGCCGGAAAAACCGTATGGGAAGCGGGTGAGGTTTTTGAGTTGGCAGCTAAAAGTTTGTTATAAATTGAATACTAATTAACCACGATTTTGCCTGACATCATCAGTTGGCTCGCTACATTGCCTGATTTGGATGGTTTGTCCTTTATCGTTTTCAATAGTTGTATCATAAATTATAAGTATTTTTCAACAGTTCTACCTTGCTTTCAAGAGCCTTGTTTTTAAAATTTAATGCGTATTCCTCCAATAGTTTGCGATGGAGGTTGTTTTGCAGAAAATCTTCGTCCAGCCGCAAGCTTTCCATTTCATGTTCCGAATTATAAAACGGATAAAGGTAAAGCAGATCGAGTAAGGCCTTTTTTAGTCCAGCGAACAAAATTATTCCTGTGAAAACCGGGTTTCCAAGCATAAACCTGATGGATATTGAAGCAACCCAGGTCAAACATCTTGTTTCTAAACTCCAAATAATTCATAATACATTTCTGTTTTGCAGCAAAAATAGTGCATTTTGGAAATATATTAAAAGCTTGTTTGACTTTATCTTCAACTAAAAATGAAAGGGTCAAAAAAAACATGTTCTATTTCTTCCGGAACAGTTCCTTAAAACTTTGATTCTCCTTTCTTTCAACTTTAAACCCGAAACTTTAAACTTCTTTCCCTATTTTTGCCAGGAATTTGAAACGGACCAATGCAAAAATTTTATCCTGAAAATTTTGAATCGAAAATAGGTTTCGACCGCATTCGCGAAATGTTGCACGAGAAATGCCTGAGTAACATGGGAATTGAATGGGTTGATGAAATGCAGTTTCAAAACGATTTCGAAAACATTGCAACCCAGTTGGGCGAAGCTGATGAGTTTTGCAGGATTGTCCGCGAGTTCGACAGTTTTCCGGCGAGCCATTTTTACGATTTGCGCGAAGCGCTTCAGAAAATCAGGATCGAAGGCCGATTCCTTGAAACGTCGGAATTGTTCGATTTAAAACGTTCTCTTGAATCGGTTCGGGCAATTGTTTTCTTTTTCAATAAACAGGAAGAGGAAGTTTTTCCATTGCTGAAAAAGAAAACCGCCAATGTCCAGGTCTTCCCTTACATTTACGACCGAATCGACAGCATTCTGAATAAATTCGGGAAAATGCGCGACAATGCAACTCCTGAACTGGCGCGTATCCGGCGGGATATTCTTACCCTTCAGTCGAACATGTCGAAACGGCTGCACGCTATTTTAAAAAAGGCTCAAAAAGACGGGCTGGTTGAGGAAGATGCAACTGTTTCGATCCGCGACGGGCGGGCCGTAATCCCAATTTCGGCGGGCAACAAACGAAAATTGAAAGGGATAATTTACGATGAATCGTCAACAGGAAAAACGTCGTATGTTGAACCCAATGAAATTGTGGAAATGAACAACGAAATCCGCGAACTTGAATATGCTGAAAGGCGCGAGATTGTCCGGATCCTTACCGATTTTTCAAATGATATCCGCCCCTATCTCGATGATTTGTTTTACTCGTACGATTTTTTGGGAGAAATAGATTTTATACGGGCAAAAGCATTGCTTTCTGTCGAGTTTAATGCTATAAAACCTGAGTTTAAAGCCAATCCGGGAATCCACTGGCTCCTGGCAATTCACCCGCTTTTGATGAAAACGCTGAAAAGGGAGAAACGCAAAATTGTACCGTTAAACATCAGGTTAACAGCAGAAAAACATATATTACTGATTTCAGGCCCCAATGCGGGGGGAAAATCGGTTTGTTTGAAAACGGTTGGTTTGCTGCAATACATGCTTCAATGCGGACTTCTGATCCCGTTAAACGAAGGCAGCAGAACCGGAATTTTCAGTCAGATTTTTATCGATATCGGCGATGAACAGTCGCTTGAAAACGACCTCAGCACCTACAGTTCGCATCTGTTGAACATGAAATATTTTGTTAAAAACAGCAACGAAAATACGCTGATTTTAATCGATGAGTTTGGTACGGGAACAGAGCCGATGTTAGGTGGCGCAATTGCCGAATCGATTCTCGATAAATTAAATCAAATGCGCACTTTTGGGGTAATAACAACTCATTACACCAATCTGAAACATTTTGCGTCGTCAGCCGAAGGAATTGAAAATGGTGCAATGTTGTACGATTCGCAAAATATGAACCCGCTGTTTCAGCTTGAAATAGGCAAACCGGGAAGCTCGTTTGCCTTCGAAATTGCACGAAAAATCGGGTTGCCCGAAGATATTCTGGCAAAAGCGACAGAGAAAATCGGGAAAGACCACATCGACTTCGACCGGAACCTCCGGCAAATAAACCGCGACAAACGTTACTGGGAAAGCAAACGCGAGAAAATCAGAAAGGTTGAAAAAATGCTCGATGAAATGGCTGCCAGTTACGAAACCGAATTAAAGGAAACCCAAAAACAGCGGAAAGAAATCATGAAAAAGGCCAGGGAAGAGGCAGAACAACTTCTTTCAGGGGTAAACAAAAAAATTGAGAATACGATTCACGAAATAAAAAAAGAGCAGGCTGAAAAGGAGAAAACAAGGCAGGCAAGGGAAAATATTGTTACGCTGAAAAATGAGATAATTGAAAAGACTTCGGGAGAAGACAAGCTAATCGACCAGAAAATAAAAAAACTTCAGGAACGGGAGAAAGAACGCAACCAGCGACGAACAGAAAAACCAAATCAGATTATTCCAATACAAGAACCGGAAGAAAGCAATGAACTGAAACCCGGTGATAAAGTGCGAATTGCCGGCCAAAGCACAGTTGGCGACCTCATCGAAATCAATAAAAAAAATGCTGTAATTGTTTTTGGCCAGCTCATTACAACCCTGCCCATCGGACAAATTGAGCGGCTGAGCAATACCGAAGCAAAAAGAGTTGAGAAAAACCGCGGAGCCGGTAAATCAAGGTTAATTTCGAATTTATCAGAAAAGCGGCTTTTGTTTAAAGCCGACATTGATATTCGGGGAAAACGGGTCGATGAAGCTATTTCAATTATTCAGGAATTTATTGATCAGGCAATTATGTTTGAAGTCAGCCAATTGCGGATTTTGCATGGAAAAGGAAACGGTATTTTAAAGGAAATCATCCGCAGTTATCTGAAAGCCGAACCTATGGTGCGCTCTTTCAAAGATGAACATGTTGATTTTGGCGGCGCCGGAATTACCGTTGTGAATTTGGCTTAATATTTACGGCAATGGTTTTAATACCATCATGCACCGGAATATCACCGCAATAATTACAAATCAAATTAAAGTGTTTGCCACCGGGTAGTTACGTTGTACTTCTCAAGATACTCTTTTTCACAAATTATCTCTTCTTGCGTAACTTGATTTTCTTCAATAATTAACAGTTCTTCACAACCATGAGATAAATCAGTTTTTGAATTAATAAAGAAATAATTCTTTATTGCGGTTGTCAGACAACTAATAATGGATGATATTTTTTTCATGGCCCAAGTATTAAAGTTATTTTTTTGAATTGTTTAACCTGCTTAACAGAACTGCTGCGTAAGCGCTCATTGAGGTATTTTGAATAATAATTTCGTTAGGTAAATCAAGGTTGGCTGATGTAAAATTCCAAATTGCCTTAATGCCGCAATTCACCAAATCCTCTGCCACATCCTGTGCAGCCTGGTTTGGAGTTGTAAGCACTGCAATCTGAACATTCAACCGATCCGATAAATGAAATAATTTATTGTATTCCAACACATGTATTCCGCCAATGTGTGTTCCAATTTTTTTGCTGTCGGTATCGAATGCAGCAATGATTTTTAAACCCAGCGACTGATGCTGCTGGTATGCCATTAACGCCGAGCCGAGATTTCCGGCTCCCACCAGAAATGCTTCGTTGGTACGGTTAAATCCAAGGAATTCTTCAAGGGCATGTATCAATTCATATATATTGTAACCCACTTTAGGTTTTCCCTTAACACCAGTTACCGCCAAATCTTTTACAACCTGCGTTGGATCGCAACTTAAACTTTTTCCGATAACCGGCGCCGATATGGTCAATATTCCCTCTTCCCGTATTTTTTCAAGAAAATACAAATAAGCAGGCAACCGGCGCAAAGTTGGTTTCGGAACCGGCTTGTTTTTTCTATTTTCCCCTAAATCTCCCATTTATATTAGTGTGAATTTCCAATTGTTAATTCGCCATAAATGTAAACAGAAATAATATAAAGAATAATTTCTTTAATAAAATATTTGATTTTTTAACAATGATTTAAACTTGTGGTAAAAATAGGGTGAATGTAAAACTAAACTACTATTTTCCGATACACAATTTCGAGTATGGAAACTTCCGATTTTTTTGCCGAAGCAAGTAGTTTTTCGGCTATGTCAAGAATACTTTTAAGATAGATTTTATCATCCAACCCGGCAGCATTTATTTTTATGTTTAAAAACGCCCCTTCAACGGCAGTTCCGGCACAAAGCGCACCAACACCGGTATCGGAAACCGAAATTGGATTGCCGGTTTCGGCCATTGCTTTTAATATTTCCATTGAACCGTGTGCCAGTTGCATCACTTTTAACGGAACTTCGATGGCATTTTTAGTAGCTTCCTGAATGGCATTTTTTCGAACCGCAATTTCCTGTTCCGTGGTTTTTGGTAATTCAAAGGCTTTCATAATCTCGTTAAATGCCTGAGTATCTTCATCAACACAATTTAAAAGCGCTGTATGATAATATTTCCCTTTTTCGGCCCAGTTTGAAAATTCTTCCCAGCGGGTTTCCCAGCCCCGTTTATGTGCCGAAAGGTTTGCCACCATTGTTCCGAGTGCCGCTCCCAAAGCGCCAACATAAGCCGAAATGGATCCGCCACCGGGCGCTGGAGATTCGGATGCAGTTTCTTCGGCAAATTGTTTTAACGTATTATTAACCAGTTTTTTAATCGAATTTTCGGCAATTACATATTCTATTATTTTCTTTTTTGGATCGAAAGGGGACAGCTCATTTAAACCGAGCGATTTTATTGCAATTTTAATGATTTCATCATCTGAAATCCCTATGGATCGTTGTTGTTTTTGAAGGAAATATTTGCCTGCATCAAGCATTGCCTGTAACGGAATTAATCCCACAAGTTCAGAACCAGTTACCCTGATTCCCCGCATCCGCGCTTTTTCGCAAACTTCGTCGAAAGCAACATGAACAGGTGTTACTGTAATATCAGTAAGATTTATTGAAATCTGGGCGATTCCGTACTCATCAATATACCAGCCTATTGCGCGTGTATTTTTAAGTGTTCCGGGAATTCGCACCGGTTCGCCATTTTCATCGGTTACTATTTTCCCTGTAACGGGATCGCCTTCGCGTTTTACCCTTCCGGCTTCACGAATATCGAATGCGATTGAATTTGCCCGCCGGGTTGAAGTTGTATTCAGATTCACATTGTAAGCGACTAAAAAATTCCGCGCGCCAATGGCAGAAGCGCCTGTTATTGCGACACTTTCAGACCACAATGATGGGCCAAAATCGGGTTTCCACACTTCGCCGGCAATTCGTTCTTTTAAAGCTTCATATTCTCCTGAACGGCAATTGGCCAGACTTTTCCGTTCTTCGGTAAATGCGGCAAATTCGTAACAAAAAACCGGAATTCCCAACTCGTTTCCTACCCTTTCGGCCAGTTTTCGGGCGTATACCACTGCCTCTTCCATTGTTACGTTTGCCACCGGCACCAGAGGACAAACATCGGTAGCGCCAAAACGCGGGTGCTCGCCGGTATGAAGCCGCATATCAATTACTTCGGCGGCTTTTTTTATTCCACGAAAAGCTGCTTCAACCACATCTTCGGGCGAACCAACAAATGTTACCACTGTGCGGTTGGTTGCTTTCCCGGGGTCAACATCGAGCAATTTTATCCCTTCAACACTTTCAATTGAATTTGTAATCTCTTTGATAACAGCCATATTCCTTCCTTCCGAAAAATTAGGAACGCATTCTATAATTTTCTTCATTTGAATTTTTTTCAACTTTAAATAAAAATCGAAATTAACAACCTATTCTCTAATTTGATATGATTTAACACAGTTACTGAAAAGTCTGTACTTCGCCATTGATAATAACCGTTTCTATCAGGTCGGAGCCAAAATGGTAAGGTAAACTTTCTATTCCGGAAACATCGGACGTGATAAACAAATTGGCAATTTTCCCTTTCGAAATACTTCCCAGACAATGGCTGATTCCCATGGCATAAGCCGCGTTCAGGGTAGTGGCATTAATCACTTCTTCGGGCAGCATGTTGTATTTTATGCAACCCAGCGACGAAATAAAACTCATATTTCCGCTAGGCGACGAGCCGGGATTATAATCGGACGCCAAAGCAATTGGCAGGCCGGCAGCTATCATTTTCCGCACCGGGGATAAGGGTAAATTGAGAAAAAAAGCAGCGCCGGGCAAAACAGTTGGCATGGTTTCGGAACCTTTTAAAAGCTCAATTTCCTCATCGCCAATATATTCAAGGTGATCGACTGAAAGTGCGTTGTATTTCACTCCAACCTGCACCCCGCCTGTAAACCCGAGTTCGTTTGCATGAATTTTAGGCCGTAACCCGTATTTCATCCCGGCCATTAAAATCCTATCGGTATCCTGAGGAGAAAAGAAACCTTTATCGCAAAAAACATCGATAAAATCGGCCAACTCATCGGCGGCAACCTGCGGAATCATTTCATTAATAACCACATCGACATATTTTGAAACATTTCCTTTGTATTTTTCAGGAATTGCATGAGCTCCCAAAAATGTGGAACGGACACAAATAGGCGATGTTTCTTTAATCTTTCTGATCACCCGGAGCATTTTCAGTTCATCTTCGGTATTTAAACCATATCCGCTTTTTATTTCAACCGCACCGGTCCCCATTTTCATTATTTCAAAAATCCGTTCCATGGCGCTGTAATATAAATCTTCTTCAGAAGTTTCGTGCAACCGTTTGGCCGAGTTTAAAATTCCACCTCCGTTTTGGGCAATTTCTTCGTAAGAGATTCCTTTTATTCTGCTTACAAATTCCTTTTCGCGCGTATGAGAATAAACCAGGTGCGTATGTGAATCTACAAAACTCGGGTAAACAAGGCGATTGGCGCAGTCAATTTCAATTAAAAGATCATCGTCCATGTATTTATCTTTTAACTGATCCATCCTGCCGAATTCTTCTATTACTTCGTCGCGGATAATTAAAAAAGCATTTTCAATTGTGGTAACTGTACTCATATCGGCGCCTGCCCTGAATAACAGCGGTTCCTCAACTACCTGAACCAGTTTTTTTATGTTCTCCAATAATATCTTCATAAAAACAGTTTTGTTTGTATTCCAAAAAGTTACGAAATTGATTTGACAAACCCGAGTTTGTTTTTCAATTAAGTAATTTTTCTGGTTTAAAATCCTGAAAAAAATCATAACACCAAATCATTATTTACTATTTTAGGCCAACAAAATACAAAACGATGCTAAAAAAGGTTCCTCACACTTACGTTATTATTTTCGGGTTAATCATTTTCTGTGCTGTATTGACATGGGTTATTCCGGGAGGAGAATTTAAAAGAGAAACAGTTATTGTAAACGGTATTCCTCGCGAAGTTATTCAAAACCAGTCGTTTCAGTATGTTGAAAGCGATGCGCAAACCTGGCAAATATTTTCAGCTTTTTTTGATGGCTTTGTAAATACCGCGAATATTATTGCATTTATATTGATGATTGGCGGGGCATTCTGGATTTTGAATGAAAGCAAATCGGTTGATATTGGGATTTACTCGTTTTTAAAATTTTCGAAGAAATGGGAAAAATCGAAATTGCTAAATAAAATCGGGGTTAATAATATCATCCTTACAGGTATCATGTTCATTTTCAGTTTGTTTGGCGCCGTATTTGGAATGAGTGAAGAAACCATCGCATTCACCATCATTTTTGTTCCGCTTGCCATTTCGATGGGGTATGATTCCATAGTTGGGGTTTCGTTATGCTTTGTAGCTGCGGCGCTCGGTTTTGCAGGCGCTTTTTTAAATCCATTTACAATTGGAATTGCACAGGGATTATCAAACCTTCCCCTGTTTTCGGGGATTGAATACCGTATTTTTATGTGGCTGGTTATCAGCTCGGTAGGTTTTGTTTTCATCCTGCGTTACGCAGCAAAAATTCATAAGAATCCTGAGAAATCGCCGGTTTACACGGAAGATCAATACTGGCGTAACCGCAATTCGGAAACCAATATGGATTTTGATTTTATTGTGCCCCGAATTGCCTGGATTTCGTTCGGGATACTTTCTGTGGCTCTCATTCTTTTCTCGGTTTTTTATCCGTTAACCGATTTAAAGATTGGAAACAGCTATCTTCATTTTCCGGCCGTTCCGGTCAGTACAGCGATTTTTATGATAGCCGGAATTTTTTCGCTCCGTAAAACAGTGCATTATTACATTTTAAGCCTGTTAACTTTCACAATTGTTTTTCTGATAATTGGAGTAATGGGTTACAACTGGTATGTGATGGAAATTGCCACTTTATTTCTGGCATTGGGTGTTTGTTCCGGAATTGCAGCCGGAATGACGGCAAATGAAATAACAAAATTATTTATTGAGGGCGCGAAGGATATTTTACCGGCTGCTTTGGTGGTTGGATTGGCCGGTGGGATTATTGTAATCCTGAAAGACGGAAAAATTATCGATACCTTACTATATTATGCTTCACAGTCGATGGCCGATTTGGGTAAAGTAGGTTCGATAGGCATGATGTACCTTATTCAAACATTTTTAAACATTTTCATCCCCAGTGGCTCGGGCAAAGCTGCTTTAACCATACCAATGATGTCGCAATTTTCAGATTTGATTGGGATTTCGAGGCAGGCAACAGTTGTGGCATTTCAACTTGGCGATGGATTTACAAATATGATTACACCAACCTCGGGGGTATTGATTGGTGTTTTGGGAATTGCAAGGATTCCTTATGAAAAATGGTTTAAATGGGTAGTTCCATTTATGATAATGCTGGCTGTTCTCGGTTTTCTTCTTTTGCTTCCAACAGTATTAATGAATTTAAACGGATTTTGAATTCAGTTTAAAAAAAATGCCGCATTGTTTTGATGCAGCATTTTCCCCCGAAATTTATTTGCCTATTTTTTATCCATTTCAAGAATTTTAAACTCCGTCCGGCGATTTTGCCGGTGTTCTTCATCTGTACATTCCACTCCATTTTTACAGTGGTTAATCAGTTGGGTTTCGCCATAACCCTTTGCAATAATGCGGTCTTTACTAATCCCATTTCTTATAATGTAAGCAACTGCTGAATCCGACCTTTTCTGACTTAAAATTTCATTGTATGAATCGCTTCCACGTGCATCGGTATGCGAACCCAATTCAACTTTCCAGCTTGGATTGTCATTCATCACAGCAATTAATTTATTCAATTCAATTTCCGATGCAGGCAAAATATCCCACTTGTCATAGTCGTAAAAAATATTTTCCAAAACAAACTTCTGGCCAACCACAACCTTTTCAACCCATAGTGTATCTTTAATAATTCCAAAGGGTTTACCAATGGTAGTAATACTTTTCGAAGAATTCTGATAACCTTCAATTTCAGTATTCACCGAAAGTGTTGCATTTTCGGGCAAAGCCCTTGATAATAAAACACCTGCCAATATCCCAGCGATATTGTCGCTGAATTTAACTTTTGGGTTCGGAACAGCCTGCATAGTTTTTTTGTCCATTACCAGCAATTCCAAATTATACCCGCCTTTAAAGGTTACCTTGTAAATATCATCATCCCCCATTCCGCCATTTCTTCGCGAAACAAAATAACCCACTTTCCCTTTCGGGTGAATTATTAATCCAAAATCATCTTTTTTTGTATTAAATTCATCCAACGATTTTGGATCGCTGAAATTTTTGCCGGTTTTACATATATATTGTAAGTCAAAATCGGCTTCTTTATTTTTCCCCTTGTTTGTTGCATAAAATAAAACAGAGCCATCGAAAAAGAATGGAAACATTTCATCGTATGCCGTATTGACTTTATCCCCCAAATTAGTTGGATTTCCCCATTTGCCGTCTATCCTGACCGACATGTAAATATCGCTTTCGCCAAAACCTGAATTTGGTTTGTTTGATGCAAAAAACAAAGTATCGCCGGTTACAGAAATTGACGGATGGCCAACTGACCAGGCAGGATTGTTAAACGGGAATTCTTCTGTAACTGCCCACACTCCGTTTATTTTTTTGGCGATAATTATTTTTAACCTGATATCAGCTTTTTTGTAAACATTATTTCTGATTTCAGGATTATCAAAATTACTCAGGGTTACAAAAAGCTCCTGCGTTTTTTCGCAATACGAAACTGGCCCTGCAGGATAACCGGCGCTGATTGTTTCGAACTGAACATTTTTAGAACCTGCTACATTTCCTTCACCATCAATTTTTAAATTATACAGATTATAAAAGACGTCTTTATTATCTCCTTTCGATAATTTTTGAATTTCTTCGTTGGTAAAGGCAGAGAACCACAACTCATCGTTAACAAACGAAGGCCCAAAGTCGCTTTGGGTAGTATTCAAATTTGTTTTTTCAATTTCAAGCTTTCGATGTTCGAAAAAATTACATCCATTTTGACCAGCCAGAAACATTGGAAATGTTGCCAGCAGAAATAACACTATTTTTTTCATAATTGTTTGATTTTAGGGCAATTTGTAAATCTATTATTAAAAACAAGCAAAAAAATGCCAAATAATTATAGTTAAGACTTTTATGAACACGTTACACTTTTCCTGAGATTTCATGTCAGTGATTTTTATAAAATAATCTACTCAACTTTTGCTAAAATCTTTTTTCCATCAAAACAACATTTTCAACGTGGTGTGTGTGCGGAAACATATCGAAAGGTTGTATTTTCATCACTTTATAAACCGAATCAAATAAAGCCAAATCGCGGGCCTGGGTTGCAGGATTGCAGCTAACATAAACAATTTTCCGGGCTCCTGAATTTATTATTGATTCAATAACATCGGCATGCATCCCTGCCCTTGGCGGATCGGTTATTATTACACCGGGGGATCCGTTTTCCAGATAGAATTTGTTGTTAAGGACCGACTTAATATCTCCTGCATAAAAAACCGTGTTTATAATGTTATTTATTAAAGAATTTTCCCTGGCATCTACAATTGCTTCAGGCACATATTCAATTCCCACAACCTTTCCGGCATGTTTCGCAACAAAATTGGCGATAGTACCGGTTCCGGTATATAAATCATAGACAATCTCATCGCCTTTTAATTCTGCAAAATCCCGAACTGCCTTATATAAATTACAGGCCTGTTCTGAATTGGTTTGGTAAAAACTTTTTGGGCCAATTTTAAACTTCAATTCTTCCATTTGTTCCAGGATAAATTCCCGTCCGCTAAAAAGCTTGATAATCTGGTCAGTAATGGTATCGTTTCCTTTGGAATTTATTACATATAATAAAGATGTAATTTCGGAAAATTCGTTTTGAATAGCGCCTAATATTTTTTGGCGGACCTTTTCATCTTCATAAAACAACGAAAGAATCACCATTATTTCACCGGTCGAACTTGTGCGAATTATTAAAGTACGTAAAAAACCTTTTTTTTCTTTGATGCTGAAAAAACTCAATCCATTATCTATGGCATATTTGTAAATAAAATTTCTGATTTTATTCGAAGGCTCTGGCTGCAACCAGCACTTATTTATGTTAATTATTTTATCAAAAAGGCCGGGCACGTGAAAGCCAAGAGCATTGAAATTACTTATTTCGGTGTTATATTCTTCGTTTGTTAACCAACGCTTATCTGAAAAAGTAAACTCGAGTTTGTTCCGATAAAAGGTGTCTTTTTCAGACCCAAGAATTGGCAATACTTCAGGTAATTCAATTTTCCCGATTCGTTGTAATTGATCGCTAACTTGTTTATGTTTATAGAAAAGTTGTTTTTCGTAGGGCAATATTTGCCATTTACAACCACCGCAAATTCCAAAATGTTCGCAAAAAACTTTTGCCCTGTCATCAGAATATTTATGAAACCTGGTTATTGTTGCTTCGGCATACTTACTTCGTTTTTTAGTAACCTGTAAATCAACAATATCACCCGGAACAGCAAAAGTTGTAAATACCACCATTTCTCCCGTTCTGGCTATTGCTTTACCTTCGGAACCAATATCTTCAATTCTTAAACCTTCATATAAAGGTTTTTGTTTTTTTCGTCCCACTGAATTTTTTGGCAAATATAAAGGATAATTAAAGGCCAATTGTTTAAAAAATGCCCGATTTTTCCCATATAAAAAATAAATTTCCCATTTTGAGAAAACGATGGCTGTTTTGCCAATTTTTGCAATCTTTGGCGGAAAGGGCTAAATCATGAACTTATTTGCTTATATTTGTTTCGATTTAATGGTTGGTTTTATTTCTATAATAAAACTTAAAAGGGGAAAGTAACTTCTGTATTTATGATTGGTTTTGTGTTTAGGGGTTTGTAAATCATCAATCATCTTCAAAAAGCGTCCATAGTTCTTTCCCCTTCCTTCTTTTTTACCCGCGAGGGTATTTTTTTTGACCTTTTTCTGCGAATTATCAATCGCATTTCATTTCATCTATAATAACTATCTTTGCCGACTTTCATTATTAATGTATGATTTCGTTAGATAAAATAAGCCTAAGTTTTGGCGGTTTTGATCTCTTTAAAGAGATTAGTTTTTTAATCAACCCGAAAGACAGGATTGGACTGATTGGTAAAAATGGCGCCGGCAAAACAACGTTACTGAAAATTATTAAAGGGATTGACTTTCCCACTTCAGGAAACATTGGCCTTCCAAAAAATACGACTATCGGCTATTTGCCACAGCAAATGCGGTTAAGCGATTCGCGAACCTTAAAAGAAGAAACTGTTTTGGCTTTCGAGGAATTAATCAGGATTCAGCATAAAATTGCCCGTTTAAATACAGAAATTTCAGAAGCCCATGATTACCACTCCGATTATTATCTCAAAAAATTGGATCGTATAAACGAGTTAAACGGACGTTTTAATATTTTGGGGGGCGATAACTACGAAGCCGAACTGGAGCAAACGCTTATCGGTCTTGGATTTGAACGCTCCGATTTCAACCGTCATACTTCAGAATTTAGCGGTGGCTGGCGTATGCGGGTTGAACTTGCAAAACTCCTTTTAATGAAACCCGATGTTTTCCTCCTCGACGAACCAACCAACCATCTCGACATCGAATCGATTCAATGGCTTGAAGATTTCCTGAAAAATTATAATGGGGCAATTATGCTTGTTTCTCACGACAAGGCATTTATTGATGCAGTTTGTAACCGGACCATTGAAATTTCGCTTGGAAAAATTACCGACCAGAAAATGAATTATTCAAAATTTATCCAATGGAAAAAGGAACAACGTGAAATACAATTAGCTGCATACAGAAATCAACAAAAACAGATTGAAGATATTGAAAACTTTATTGAACGTTTTCGATACAAAGCAACAAAAGCAGTTCAGGTGCAATCGAGGATTAAACAACTTGATAAAATCGACCGGTTGGAAATTGAAGAAGTTGATAACTCTGCTTTTAGAATTAGCTTTCCACCGGCGCCACGATCAGGGCGAGTGGTTGTGGAAGCAATAAATATCAGTAAAAGCTATAATAAACTTGTGGTTTTAAATGATATCGATTTCAAAATTGAGCATGGAGAAAAAATTGCTTTTGTCGGGAGAAACGGTGAAGGAAAAACAACACTTGCCCGAATAATAATGCGGGAGTTGGAACACGATGGCGAATTGATACTTGGTCATAACGTTAAAATAGGGTATTTTGCTCAAAATCAGGCTCAGCTTTTAAACGAAGAACTCACAGTTTTTGAAACCATCGACGAAATTGCAGTTGGTGATGTACGAACAAAAATCAGGGATATTCTTGGCGCTTTTCTTTTTTCGGGCGAAGATGTGGACAAAAAAGTAAAAGTGCTGAGCGGCGGCGAAAAGACACGACTGGCGATGATACGGTTAATGCTTGAACCGGTTAACTTTTTGGTGCTCGACGAACCAACAAACCATCTTGATATTCGCTCAAAAGAAATTCTAAAGAACGCGCTGATTAATTTTAACGGATCAATCCTTCTTGTATCGCACGACAGGGAATTTTTGAATGGCCTTGTTAACTGCGTTTACGAGTTCAGAAATAAAAAGGTAAAGCAACACCTTGGCGGTATTTATGATTTTCTTGAAAAAAAGAAAATAGAATCGCTCAAAGAACTTGAAATAAACAACATTTCGAAAAAAGCTGAAAAAGCAATTGTCACAAAACTCAATTCAATGCATGAGTTGAGTTTTCAGGAGCAAAAGGAGATTAGCAGAAACATTTCGCGCCTTGAAAAGCAGGTTGAAAAAACTGAACAGGAAATACAAATTATTGAAGCAGAAAGCACTGCGTTGGACCTTATTTTATCTTCTTCTGAAAAATTAGAGGATCACTCGATTTTCGGCAAATACGAATTATTGAAAACAAAGATGAAAACTGCCTTGGAAGAATGGGAAAAACAGCATGAAGAATTGGAAAACTGGAAACTGAAAAAAAA
Source organism: uncultured Prolixibacteraceae bacterium (assembly GCA_947085485.1). Taxonomy (GTDB): domain Bacteria; phylum Bacteroidota; class Bacteroidia; order Bacteroidales; family Prolixibacteraceae; genus Draconibacterium. Next base: position 27,823 of record CAMTWS010000025.1, on the reverse strand, counting down.
CTGGTAATGGAAAAAGACGAATATATTTATGGGACACGGGCCGTTATTGAAGCAATAAATACGGGGAAAATAATAGAAAGAGTTTTTATTAAAACCGGGTTGAACAATGAATTGTATCAGCAACTGCTTTCGTTAATTAAAGAATTTCAAATTCCTTTTCAATTTGCCCCTCTCGAAAAAATAAACCGGATAACCCGTAAAAATCACCAGGGAGTTGTTGCATTCATTTCTCCTATCGAATACACAAATATTGAAATGCTTTTGCCGGTTGTTTTTGAATCGGGCCAGGAGCCGTTACTTTTAATTCTCGATCAAATTACCGATGTACGAAATTTTGGGGCAATTGCCCGCTCGGCAGAATGCGCCGGGGTACATGCCATTATTATTCCTGAAAAAGGAATGGCCAGAATAGGCGCCGATGCAATAAAAACATCTGCCGGCGCCCTCCACCATGTACCTATTTGCAGAGTAACCAATCTTTTAAGGACGATGCAATATTTAAAAGATTCAGGAATTCAAATAGTTGCTGCAACCGAAAAAGCAGATAAAATTTATACGCAGGGCAATTTTAAAACTCCGGTGGCGATTGTAATGGGCTCCGAAGAAAGTGGTATTTCGCAATCGGTTTTAAATATCTCCGACCAGCAACTTAAAATTCCGTTGTTTGGAATTATCGAATCGCTGAATGTTTCTGTTTCAGCAGCTTTAATGATGTACGAAGCAGTACGCCAGCGAAACTAATCGAGAACCTGGATTGTTCTTTTAAACGATTCCTCCAGCGAAATAAACGTTTCGGTACTCGAAACTCCCGGTATTTTTTGAATTTGTCCGCTTAAAATGGTTTTAAGGTGTTCGTTATCTTTGGCATATACTTTAATGAAAATAGCATATTGCCCTGTAGTATAATGACATTCAACAATTTCGGGAATATTTTTTAAATGCTCAACCACTTCCGAAAATAAACCACCCTTTTCAAGAAAAATCCCTATATAGGTACAGGTCCTGAAATCAACTTTTTTCGGATCGATATGATAACCTGAACCAATAATAACCCCCAATTCTATCATCCGGTTCACCCGCTGATGAATTGCTGCTCTTGAAATCCCCACTTCAATTGCTACATCTTTAAAAGGAATCCTGGCATTTTTTGTAATGATGTCCAGTATTTTTACATCAATATCATCCAACTTATTTCTCAGTGTCATATCTTACAAATTTCCAATAAAAATAGTTATATCATATCATATTAATCATATAACGTTAAAACATTACCTTAAAAGTAACAAAATGAAAACATTTGAGTAAAATATCTGCATTCAACTTAGTTTGTTAACAAAAGGTTAACAAAACATTGAATATAATATCATTATTCTATATTTAAGGCATAATAAAGTCTATAATAAATTATTTGTCATATATTCGTAGCATTAAGATAAAAAACATTAAAAATTTATAAAGATGAAAAACACAGTCAGATGGTGGTTGATTTTAACCCTTCTTATAATCGTTGCCTTTTTGGGCGTATTAATTCCTTCAGGAATAGGGGAGCAGGGTTTATCAAATATTGACTCGGGAGATACTGCCTGGATGCTTACGGCAACCGGCCTGGTTTTACTGATGACGCCCGGACTTGCATTTTTTTATGGTGGAATGGTTCACCCGAAGAACATTATTTCTACAATGATGCAAAGCTATATTGCTATGGGGGTTGTTAGTATAATTTGGGTAGTTGTTGGTTTTAGCATTGCATTTGGGGAAAGTATCGGAAGTGAGGGATTTGGACTGTTTGGAAATCCATTGACATTTTTTATGTTCCGCGGAGTAGGCGCAGGAACCGATCCCAATTTAGCGCCAACATTTCCGTTGGCAGTTTTTGCCATGTTCCAGTTAAAATTTGCAATTATTACGCCCGCTCTTATAACCGGTTCGTTTGCCGGAAGGGTGCGGTTTAGATCGTATATGTTATTTATGTGTCTTTTTGTAATCTTCATTTATGCACCGCTGGCACACTGGACCTGGCACCCGAACGGATTTTTACGCAACTGGGGCGTACTCGATTTTGCCGGTGGAACTGTTGTACACATGTCGGCAGGTTTTGCGGCATTGGCAGGAGCTATTTTTCTGGGAAGACGAAAAGATGCCAACAAAGAGTTTAAACCGGCAAACATTCCTTATATATTATTGGGCGCCGGTATGCTTTGGTTCGGATGGTTTGGTTTTAACGCCGGATCGGCGCTGGCAGCAAACGGAGTAGCTGCTTCAGCATTGGTAAATACAAACACAGCATCGGCAGCCGCAATGTTGACCTGGATTTTTTACGATGCTGCCAAAGGGAAAAAACCATCGGCAGTTGGCGCTGCCATCGGACTGGTGGTTGGACTTGTTGCAATTACCCCCGCCGCAGGATTTGTGAATGTTGGTGCAAGTATTTTTATAGGTGTTATTGCAGCTATTGTAAGCAATTATGCAATTACGTTGAGGACAAAATCGACACTCGATGATACACTCGATGTTTTCCCGGCTCATGGAATGGGAGGTATTGTTGGAATGCTGGCTACCGCAGTTTTTGCCAACGAAGTAGGCCTGATTCATGGCCACACCACTACTTTCCTTTTCCATTTACTTGCATTGGTAATTGTTAGTATATTTACTTTTGGGGGCTCATTGTTAATGTACAAAATAACCGATTTAATAGTGCCACTGCGCATTTCCCCTCATGGCGAAAAAATCGGGTTGGATATCAGTCAGCATGATGAATCTTACAATTTTGTCTATAAAGAAGAATAATTTATTGAAGATAATAATCCAAAGGAAAGGCTGTTCAAAACCGAACAGTCTTTTTTTTATCATTTTTTTCCTGATTTCTGCTATTCTGCCAGACATATTCATTCAGAAACTCACTTTATACAAAATTAATAAATCCCATAATCCTGCTGACTTTTATCATCAGTAAGATTTAAAGAACCGGCCTTTTTTATATTTTTACCGCTTATTAAAAAACAATTCAAGACAATTTAGTTAATGAAACCTACATTATTGATTTTGGCAGCCGGAATGGGAAGCCGGTTTGGAGGACTTAAACAGGTTGAACCGGTTGGCCCCAATGGAGAGGCGATTATTGATTACTCAATTTACGATGCAATGAGGGCCGGATTTGGGAAAGTGGTATTTATTATACGCGAAAGTTTTGCCGATGCTTTCAAAGAAAAATTAGATGCAAAATTAAAGGGAAAAATAGAAGTTGATTACGTTTATCAGGAGTTGGATATGCTGCCCGTGGGATTTACTTTGCCCGCTGACCGGGAAAAACCATGGGGAACAGCACATGCCATACTTTGCGCCCGAAATGCGATAAACGAACCTTTCTGTGCTATAAATGCCGACGATTTTTATGGTTTCAATGCTTACAAAGTGATGGCAAAATTTCTGACTGAATCAAAAGATTCAATGGAATACGCGATGGTTGGCTACAAACTGAATGAAACCCTTTCGGAATGTGGTTCGGTATCACGCGGAATTTGCCAGGAAGATAAAAACAGCAACCTGATTAAGATTGTAGAGACTTTAAAAATTGTAAAACGCGGGAACGAGATTATTTCGATTGAAAACGACGGAAGTGAAACATCTCTTACCGGTAACGAAATTGCCTCGATGAACAACTGGGGTTTTAAACCATCGGTTTTTGAACAGTTGGAAAAGAGATTTACGCAATTTTTAGCAACTGAAATCGACAATCTAAAATCGGAAATGTATATCCCTTCGGTGGTTTTCGATTTAATCGAAGACAAAATAGCAACTGTAAAAGTACTGGAAGCCGATTCGCCCTGGTTTGGAGTTACTTACAAGGAAGACAAACCTTTTGTAATCGAGAAATTAAATAAACTTATTGCCAAAGGCGAATACCCTGAAAAACTTTGGGATTGAGAAGTTGGAAGACCGAAGTCGGAAGTTGGAAGTTCAAGAGGTAAGAAGGTCTGCCATTTTTTGATTAAGGACTAAATCAAACTATTCTTAAAAAATGAATACAAAATTAATCACAGTAGCACAAAAGTTTCAGATTGAAGGCGAAGTTAAAAAAGTGTCAAACCTGGGCGAAGGATTCATTAACGACACTTATATAATAGAAACCGGCGATGATTCGCCAAATTATATTCTGCAACGGAAAAACAAAAGGATTTTTTCGCCCATTCCGGCAATGATGGACAACATTCAGAAAGTTTGTTTGCACATTAAAATGAAAGTTGAAAAGGCAGGCGGCAATCCAATGCGCGAAGCAATGACAATTATTCCTGCTACCGACGGTAATCTTTATTTTGTTGATGAAGAAGAGGAATACTGGGCAGTTTGTTTGTTTATTGATGATACCATTGCATATAATGCTGCCGAAACGCCCGAACTGGCAACCGCCGGGGGAAAAGGAATCGGCAAATTTCAATCGCTGGTTGCCGATTTAAAAGAACCTTTAACCAACATTTTACCCGGATTTCACGACATTCGTTACAGGTTTAAACAGTGGGACAGTGTTTTGGAAAGAGACCCCATTGGCCGAAAAGCTGAAGTTTCGGAAGAAATTGGTTGGATTGAAAGCCGACGTGAAGAAATGCTCAAATTTTACGAACTGGTTGAAAACGGAACCATCCCAACGCGAATCAGCCATAACGATACAAAAATTAACAACATTCTTTTTGATAAGCAAGGCGAAGTGCTTTGTGTAATCGATTTGGATACGGTTTTAAGCAGTACTGTTTTGAACGATTTTGGCGATGCCATTCGTTTTTACACCAACACTGGATTGGAAGACGACACCAATCTGGACAATGTTTCGATGGATATCGCGATTTTTAAGGCTTTTGCAAAGGGTTATCTCGAAGAGGCAAAATCATTTCTTACCGAAAAAGAGCTTGAATACCTGGCCTTTTCGGCAAAATACATTACCTACGAACAAGTGCTCCGGTTTTTAATGGATTATATTGATGGCGACAACTATTACAAAACCAAATCGCCCGAACACAACCTGGTGCGCACCCGCGCACAATATAAATTGCTTCAAAGTATGGAAGAGCAGTTTGATGCAATGAACCGGATTGTGAAAGAATATTACAGGTAAAAACGATACAAGCTCACGTTTCTCGTACTAGTGTGCAATCCAATGGACTATCCAGATCGATAGAATTTAAAGAGTTTTTAATTCAGATTGTTTCCCATCAGGCAAAAAGCTTTGCTCATGGCTCGTCCCCCTTAAATTGCAAAACATGTAAAAAACAACCTGATTCAATATTAAAGGGGGAATCAAAGGGGGATTTCGGATTCACATTTTATCAGAAAATTCAGGGGTTCAATTTTGCATTATTAAATCCCCCTGAATCCCCCTTTGAAAACAATGACTTTACTCCAAAAAAAATCTGGCGTTCAAAGGACGAGCTCTGAAGTGAATTTACTTTTAGACCATATTCCCTTTGTTCACCCTCCGCTACCGCACGATTGAATCGTGTGGCACTACAGCAAAACTTATAAAATATCTGCCATCAGGATTATGAAATTTGTAATTATGGCCCATGAAATATTGTTTAACATAGAATTGATAAAATTAAGTAATAACTTTTATAAAACAACGCGATACAATCGCGCGGGAGCAGGGCGATCATAGGCGGCAAGAACTCATGAAAGATATAAGAAGAATCATACTTTCCGGCGACTACTACATTATTGTTGAAATCATCGTTACAGGAAATGAGTATTAGCAGAATTATCAGACACAGAATTTGAGAATGATTTTTCATAAGCTTTTTTAATTATTCTTCTCGCCAACAGCTATTAAATTGTTTTCATTAAAAGTGAACGTGTTGTGCCTCCACTTTTTGCCCAAGAAATAATGCAGCTTTGCCTTCGAAATTTTCAGTCGATTCGGTAGTTTGAAAAGTTACAATCCTGTTTTTCGATAGTTTTCGTTCGATTTCGGGATGGCTTTGTAAATAATCATATAGTTTTTCGGCTACAATTTCGCCTTGTTCAAGAATATGAATCTGAGGTGGAACATATTTCCTGATTGTTTCGATGAGTAATGGATAGTGTGTGCAACCCAAAATCAAGGTATCTAAATTTTTATCCTTTTTAAGAATATTTTCGATATGCCTTTTTATAAAATACTCTGCGCCTTCGGTTCCAATCTCATTGTTTTCGACAATGGGAACCCACATGGGGCAAGCCTCCTGAACGGTTGATTTCACTCTGCCGCCCGACCATTTCTGTAATTCAATCGGGTACGAATCTGACACAACTGTTCCTACTGTTCCCAGCACTCCAACATGGCCATTTAAAGTAATTTCGGCCACCTTTTCAACACTGGGGCGAATTACTCCAAGTACCCGCTTGTCGGGAGCAATTTTAGGTAAATCGAGTTGCTGAATGTTACGAAGCGCCTTGGCAGATGCTGTATTGCAAGCAATAATTACAAGTGGGCAGTTTTGGCTAAAAAGGTATTTTACCGATTGTAAAGTATATTCGTAAACTACCTCAAACGACCTTGTTCCGTAAGGTGTACGGGCATTGTCGCCGAGGTATAGAAAATCGTAACCGGGCAAGGTTTTCACTAATTCCCTGAGTACGGTTAGGCCGCCGTAACCCGAATCGAAAACCCCAATTGGAGAATGAATCATAACGAAGGATTGAGAAATTACCGTTCAATAACCAAATTATAAGCCTTATCATAGTATTTACCCAGGTTCGACCAGTCGAAATGCAGCGATGCTTCTTCGCATTTGTAACGCAACGCAATTCTTTCGCGACGGCTCATTTGCACAAAATCAAACATCATATTGGCCAAATCTTCAGCAATTTCATAAAAATCCCTTCCTTTCCGGTTAATAATGTACATCCCCTTTTCGTCGTGGTCGGGAATATTGTTTACAACATAATCGCCAAAACCGGCAACTTCGCTCGTTACCGATGGCAATCCACTTGCAAGGCATTCGAGCGGAGTGTATCCCCATGGTTCGTACATGCTTGGGAAAATTCCCAAATGGCAACCCCGTACAAATGTATTGTAATCCATTCGGAACAAAGGATTTGAAGTAGCAATAAAATCGGGGTGATACACGATTTTAACCTTGTCGTGACGGTTATTGACCAGATTTGAAGTTCTCAGGAAATTGAGGATTTCATCGTTGGCGTCGTCTTTCAAAGTGTGTGTAACAACTTTAGGTAGTTTAAGCGTTTTCCAGCTTTGAACATTGCGCCTTAGTTTTAAGCGCAAATAGTCGTCAACCATTGTGCTTAAATCGGGGAATTCATAGTGACCTTCGTCCGAAGTAATCTCGGTATATAAACGTTGCCCGACCTGCTCTTTAATCTCCTCGCAAACCCGCCATATATCTTCTATTTGTGCTTTGGCGTGCAATACTTCTGGGTTGATGGTATAAAACGGCTGACGTGTTATAAAAAAAGTTACCACAGTAGTATCAATGTTTGCCACCTGCATTTTATAGTTCAGCCGCGCAAGCGCCTCGAGAGTTAAATCGTAACCTTTGTTTTGGTATTCGTACCTGCCTGAAGTAAAAAAGTAAAGTGTATTATCGAGATCGAACGGATAACTCTGGAAAAAGTGCCCCATCACAAAGTCGTGAATCTGTTGTTTTATTTTGACATGCTGATTTTGTATCTGGTGTAAAGCTTCGAATCGAACAATGTTTAATCCGTTAGGTAAAATCAAATCGGGTGTTCGTCCTAAAAGATGCGTACATTCATTTCCTGTAATTTCGCTAACGGTAGTAAAAATATGCGCGCCGTGAGTTGCTGCCCGTTCAATTTCAGCAATAGGTTTTATATTAAACCTTTGGGCTTCCACCTCCCAGTTATAAAACGCCAGATGTTCGTAAAACTGCGGGTCATTCATTGCAAGGTACCTGCCAAGAAGTGTTGCGTGGGTTGTAAAAACAATCTTTATCTTTAACCCGTCTTTCCGAATCCCGGGAATTGGCAACCCGGCCATCCATTCGTGAAAATGGGCAATAACATGTTCGCTGTAAAACTCCGACATGCAGATATAATTGAAGAACTCTTTTACCTGGTAACCGAAAGCGGCAACCTTATCGAGCAGATCATCGCCACCAGGCAACGAAATATGATAATCCTTCCACAGAAAATGCTTTATTTCGTTCAGCATATCGTAAACCGAATAGGGATTAAAAAGCACCACGTTGGGTCTCCCTGAGATTATCCATTGCCCGTAATGGATATCGAAACCGCGTTCCTGCAGCTTTAAAACTGCTTTCCCGATTGGCGTCGAATAATCGGTTGCCGGATCGAAATGTGCCGCAGCCTGGTCGGCAAAATAAGGACCTATTAAGCAATAGTTGTCTTTGCCCCATTTCTCGATTGCCGATGGTACTTTCGAGCGGATAACCGTATAAATACCCCCTACCTGGTTGCACACCTCCCATGTTATTTCGAATAAAAAGGCATTTTTTGGAACTCTGCCCTGCCCTGATTCATTTGATGCTTTTATTACCATAATCGTTTGGTTTTTTTGCTAATTCTGAATCACTAAATATAAGTTTTAATCATTAAGTTAGCAACATTTCATGTTTTTAAACAAAAAAAAAGCCATTCGCTGGTAACGAATGGCCCTGTATCTTTTTCAGTATTTCTTTATTTTATCCCCAGTTTTATCTTTACCAACGGAAGTAAGTCCATACTTTCATTCGATTTGTAAAGAACAACTTTTGTTCCGGTATCGAAAACATACAACAAACCTTTTTCTTTGGCTACCTCGCCTATTGAAGCTTCGGCCTTGTCGAACACTGGTTTTAACAATTCAGTTTGTTTTGTTTGAAGTTGTTGTTGTGCAGTTTGCTGATAATTTTGAATACGCTGCTGCATATCCTGTATTTCTGCTACCTTGGTATTCTTTTTAATTTCTGAGGCTTCTGTGCCCAATTTTTCAAAGTCGGCTATTTTTACCTGCAAATCTTTTTGCATTTCACCGAATATCTCTTCAAGTTCGCCCTGGAATTTATTAAATTGAGTTTCGGCGGATGCCCTTTCCGGCATAACCTGTATCAATGCCTGCAAATCAATATGGCCAAATTTTGGCGTTTGTGCACTAACAGAAGCTGTAATCCCGACAAGAAGCAAAACAGCAACAAATTTTGTTAAATTTCTCATAATCAATGTAATGTTAAAATTTTTGGTTGCAAATATAGTTATTAATTATTTATATCCGAGTTTTTGTAAAACCTGGTCGCTTAAATCGAATTTTGGGTTTGTAAAAAACAAAGTAGTACCGCCTGCCTTATCGAATATAATTGCGTAATTACCTTCGGTCGAAATTTCCTGAACAGCGTTAAAAATATCATCCTGAATGGGTTTTACAAGTCCCTGTCGTTTTTTAAACAAATCGCCGTTAGGCCCAAAATACTTCTTCTGCAACTGTTTGTAGTCTTTTTCCTTTGTAATGATCACATCTTCGCGTTTGCGTTTCATGTCTTCGGAAAGCAAAACACTTTCGGCCTGAAAATTCTTGTACATTTGCTCAATATCGGCATGTATCGATTCTAGCTCTTTTTGATACTGCGACGATAATTGATCCAACTGGTTTTGCGCTGCCTTGTAAGCAGGAATATTGTCCATGATATATTCGGTATCGATGAATGCCATTTTTTGTGCATTCACCATAACTACCAAACCAACTATTAATGCAATGGATAAAACTAACTTTTTCATTGTAATACTTTTTTGTTTAACTGAGTTCCTAATATCATATTCCATGCCAAAACCATAATCTTTAAAACTGCTGGCCAATAACAAAGTGGAACTGGCTTCCGTTTGCACCTGGGTTTCCGGATACCTGATCGAAACCATAACCATAATCGATACCCATTAAACCAAACATTGGCAGGAATATTCGAACCCCAACTCCGGCCGACCTGTGCAATTTAAAAGGAACATAATTCTGGAAACTCATTCCGGTATTGCCCGCTTCAAGAAATGCCAATGCGTAAATTGTTGCGCTTGGTTTTAAAGTAACCGGGTAACGCATTTCGAGCGTAAATTTCGAATACATGTTTGAGCCGTTGTTCGGGCTAAGGCTAAAATCTTTATAGCCCCTCAAGGCAACATAATCGGTACCGTAAATATTGTACCCCGACATTCCAGACCCACCTACAATAAAACCTTCAAACGGCGATTTTTTATATTGATCGTAATAACCCAAAAATCCCATCTCGAAAGCAGTTCGTAAAACCAAATTTGTATTTTTTGAAATAGGGTTGAACAATTGGCCCTTTAGCAGCCATTTGTGATATTCAATCCACTTGAAACGTTCATTATTCGAAACATCGGGCGAACTGTAATCGGTATCGGTAAACCACGAATATGGCGGTGTAAGTTTAAGTGATAATGAGAAACTTGAACCATTTCGCGAGTACAAAGGATTATCGATAGAACTTCGCCCGAAAACTGTTTTAATGCTCAAGTTATTAAAAGTACCATTTACCTGTCCGTTTTTATCGGCCATAAAATAGAAATAACTTCCCATATTTCTCAGGTTATAATGTTCAAACGACACTTCGTGGTACATGGTAAAATAGTCGTCGGGGAACGACAACCGATATCCGTGACCCAATGCCAGCGCCGTGGTTTCCCAAATCTGGTCAGAATCCGGATTATTAGATTCTGAAGAATAATTATACTGATACTGCGGATAACCGCCATAACCGCCATAGCCAAACGAATCGTAACCGTAACCGCCACCGTAACCGCCGCCATAACCCCTGTAACCGCCATATCCGCCTCCATAACCATAAGGGTTACTACCATATCCGCCGCCGCCATACGGGTTATATGACTGATAGTATTTGTTGGCGCTGTAATTTATGCGCGAGTGCGACAAGGAAACTGAAAATGAATTTGGTTTCTTACCACCCAACCAGGGTTCGATAAACGATAAACTCACGGTCCTGTAATATTTGCCGCTGGTTTGGAAACGTAAGCCAAGTGTTTGGCCGTCACCGGTTGGAAGCGGTTTCCATGCTTCCTTGTTAAAAATATTTCGTACCGAGAAGTTGGCAAATTTCAAACCTATAGAACCTACAAACATACCGGCTCCCCATCCACCTGAAAGTTCAATCTGGTCGTTTGCCTTTTCCTGCAACTGGTATTCAATATCAACAGTCCCGTTTTCGGGGTTTGGCTGAACATCGGGAACAATTGCTTCAGGATCAAAGTGCCCTAACTGGGCTAACTCTCTGTACGAACGCATTAGTAAAGATTTACTAAAAAGGTCGCCCGGAAAAGTTTTCAACTCACGGCGCGCAACATGCTCGTGGGTTTTGGTATTTCCAACAATACGCACTTCGTTTATCGTGGCCTGCTTTCCCTCCGAAATACGCATTTCATAATCTATCGAATCGTTATTTACGTTTATTTCGATGGGATCGAGATTAAAAAACAAATAGCCTTTGTCGAGATATAAGTTATTCAAACCTTCGTCGTTGTCGAACAAGCGCTTATCGAGTATTTTCTGGTTAAAAACATCGCCTTTTTTAATACCCAGGTAATTGCTCAGGTAATCAGATGGATAAATGGTATTTCCTACCCATTTGATGTTTCCGAAATAGTATTTATGGCCTTCCTCAAGTTCAATATCAATATTTACCTTTGGTTTATCCTTCTTTCCAACCAAAACCTGGTAAACAGTATCTTTTTCGATAATTGCATCGCGAAATCCTTTTTCGTTGTATTTGTCAATCAGTAGTTTTTTATCTTTTTTGTATTCTTCCTGAAGGAATTTTTTTGTTTTAAAGAAGTTCCGCACTACCTTTGCATTTGTTTTTTTCATGGCGCGTTCCAACGTAATATAGCTTATTTCTTTATTGCCGGTTATGAAAATTTCATTCACTTTTACCTTGTCTTTTTTATCGACATTAATATCAAGAATCAGGCTGTTGGTCTGTGCAGTATCATCGCGCTGAACTATTTTAACCTCAGTATTTAAGAATCCTTTTTCATGGAAAATACCTTTTATAATCCTTTCGGCATTAATAACCTGGTTGTCAGTTAACTGACTGCCTTTTAACAAGAGTACTTTTTTTGTTATATCTTCTTTCTCTGATTTCGATATACCCATGAAATTCACATCGGCAAGCCGGGGGCGTTCCTGGAGATAAATATCAAACCATATTTGGTCTTTAATAATTTTGGTAGCCGTAACTTTTACGTCGGAAAATAATCCCTGTTGCCACAATTTTTTGATGGCATTCGTTACTGCTTCTCCCGGAACTTCAACCTCTTTTCCGGCAGTTAACCCCGAAAGCTGTATCAAAACCGATTTGTCGAGGTATTTTATCCCTGAAATCTGAACATCGGCAATGATATATTTTGCCGGGCTTGAATAGTAAATAGAAAAATTAGTGCTGTCGTTTTCCTGGGAAAATGCCCGGGGAAACCACATTGCTAAAAATAAGAATAATAATATTTTAGATATCTGCATTCTGTTCATACATTAATTAAATCATCAACTGTTCACTGGTTTTTCCAAATCTTCTTTCCCTGTTCTGAAAGTCGAAGATGGCTTCAAACAAATCTTCCTTTCTAAAATCGGGCCACAATTTTTCGTTAAAGAATAATTCGGAATACGCAATTTGCCACAACAAAAAATTACTTATCCTAAGCTCGCCGCTTGTGCGGATTAAAAGCTCAGGGTCAGGTATTTCTGCTGTATTCAAATATTTTTCGAACAGTTCATTGTTTATCATTTCTGGCTTTATCTTTCCTTCAACCGAATCGTGCACTATATTCTGCACAGCATTAATTATTTCCCATTTCGAGCTATAACTAAGGGCAAGTATTAAATTTAACCCGGTATTTAATTTTAAAAACTGGATACAACCATCCAACTTTTCTTTAACTCTTTCAGGCATTTTGCTCAAATCGCCAATGGTTGTTAACCTCACATTATTTTCCATCAGCGATTTCGATTCATTTTCAATGGCAAAAACCAACAATTCCATTAGTGCGTCAACTTCTTTTTTCGGTCGCTCCCAATTTTCGGTCGAGAATGCATAAAGTGTGAGGTGTTTTACCCCAATTTCGCCGGCGCCTTCAACAACTGAACGAACTGATTCAACACCGCTTTCGTGACCAAAAACCCTGGCTTTCCCATGTTTTTCAGCCCATCGCCCGTTACCATCCATAATTATGGCAACATGTTTTGGAATTCTGTTTTTATCAAGCCTGTTTCTGAACGACTCCATTGTTAGTTTTTGCTTCCGTAAGCCGGACATGGTTTTTTGCCGATGTATATTTTGTAGGTTAAATGAATCCCCAAATAACCCGACCAATCGTTATTGTGTATAATGTCGCTGTAAGTAACCTCTTCTTTAGTTTCATTTATATATGCCAGCGGATCGTCAAGATTATCTAATTTGTCGCTAAACATTTTTCTCATCTGGTATTCAATTCCCATTCCCAGCCTTTGCCCGATTGTATATTTAAATCCTATTCCAAAGGGAACTGTTGGTGTTACAACTGACTCCTTTATTATCGCTCTTCCCTTATTATGGGGAGGATTAAAACTGGAAATAAATGCCGGAACCATTTCATAATTGAAATATGCAACACCAATTCCTGCTGTTACATACGACGTAAATGGCGTCTTTTTTTCTCCAAGTATATATTTCAAATAGTTAACTTCAATTTGCAGTGATAAATCCTGTACATTCTTACCAAACGTTGCCGGAACACTTTCAATAACTCCTTCATCGGAAAAACTACCCGTCAAAAACATTGCTCTTAAGCTTACTCTTGCGTTGAAATTGTACCTAAAATAACCTCCAAAATTTAAATTTAAAGGTTGTAGCGGGTTAGTTTTGTCAATATCTCCTGTATATATTGAAGAACCTCCCCAAATTCCAATATCTGCTGTAACTTGGGCATTCCCTGAAACAGTTATCCAAACTGCTGCAAACACCAATATTATTTTTTTCATTTTGGTATTCAAAATCGTCTAATTAACAATAGTTCCAGGTACAATTTTCATACAAATTATTTCAATATAACATATTGAATATCAATGAACTTAAACTGATTACCATTCATAAACCCCAGCTTTAAAGAGGTACAAAAGTAATATAATTCGTAAAATAACATACCCGAATGTTATTATAAAACCCAAAAGAACTTTAAAAATTGTTAAGTAGCCCGAAAATATTGGAGTGACTGCAATTTACACTCAGTTGCGCCTGTCGATTCCCCACATGAGCTTGTTTCGGATTGTGCTAAAAAAGGTTTGCCCGGGCAACTGCAGGGTTTTTAATTTGAAATTGGCTTTTTTTACCCTGATAATGGTTGAAAGATCGACGGCAACCGACCTGAAATCGATAGATGTAAGAAATTGTGTCCCCCTGCCTTCGACTTTAAGTTCAATTTCATAATTATCGGGAACAACCAATGGACGAACAGTTAAGTTATGCGGAGCAAGCGGGGTTATTACAAAGTTTTCGGAGTCGGGAGTTAAAATTGGTCCGCCAACACTCAGCGAGTAGGCTGTTGAACCGGTTGGCGTGGCAATTATCAACCCATCGGCCCAATAATTGTTCAATAATTCTTTGCCCAGATAGGCATAAATATTAATCATCGACGATGTATCGGTTTTCAATACAGTTATTTCATTCAACGCAAAATTGAAATCCATATTCTCCTTTCCGCAAAAATCAACCTGGAGCATCGAGCGCTCCACCACTGAATAATTTTCATTAAAAATCCAGGTTAAAGCATTCTGTACCTGATTTTCGGAAATATCGGCCAAAAACCCAAGCCGGCCACTATTAACGCCCACAACCGGTATATCAAAATTCCGGATATTTAATACTGAATGAAGAAAAGTCCCGTCGCCGCCCACGCTAAAAATGAAATCACAGTTATTGTCAAAATCATGAAAAGAATGAAAAAATGAAGTGTAAAATGGTTTTGTTTTCAGTTCATCAACTAAAAACGTGTAGAAAGGTTGATATAGCTGAACTTCGATTTTATTGGTTTTCAGGAACCCGAAAAATTCACGGAGCACAGGGGTAAAACTTTCGGGAACAGTTATGCCAAACACTGCTACTTTCATTGAAAATGGTTTATATATTCATAAATTTCATGAATTGATCAAAACGGTCTTTATATAAATCGCCAATCTCCGATTGATCCAAATAAACTGCTTTAACATTATAATCGTAACGCATAAATGCCTGGATCAGTGGCGATAATTCATCATTATCCAATTTCAGGATTACATCGAGCACATTGGTGCCGTGTTTCCTGTCAATAAATGAGCTTAAAATTTTAACGTCATTGCTTTCAACAATTTGGCTTATTTCTGAAAGTGAATAATTATTTACGTTCATTTCGAGAATAATTATTCCGCCAATTTCCTCAAGTGAAAATAATTTTGCAAACCTGCGAGCCAAATCGTACAAAGTTATTGACCCCAAATAGTAATGATCGTCATCGAGAACAGGTAAAACGCTCAATTTTAGTTTGTACATTAAAATAGCTACTTCGAAAATGTGCTGTTCTCTATGGGCGTGCGATGGATTTAATTTATCGAGTTGCGTTTCGATAGGTACTTCAAGTAAATTCAAATCGTAAATGATTTTATCTGAAACCAGTCCTAAATATTTCGATCCGTTTACAACAGGAATGTGAGATACCCTGTAAACATCCATCGAGTACAATGCCTTTTTTCCTTTTTCCGCGCTGCTCACGGAAGTTAAACTATCTGATATTAATTTTATTGCCAACAAAATCTTTAGTTTTAAATTTCTGCCAATTTCAATGAAAATTGTAACTTGCGGTTCTAAATTCTCAAAAAGATGACAAGACTAAGTGTAAATATAAATAAAATTGCAACACTGCGAAATGCCCGCGGTGGTATAGTTCCAAGCGTGAAAGAAGCTGCCATAAAATGCCAGCAGTTTGGCGCCCACGGAATTACAGTCCACCCGCGCCCCGACGAGAGGCACATTACACGGCACGATGTTTACGAAATAAAACCTCTGATTACCACCGAATTTAATATTGAAGGCTATCCGAGCGAGGATTTTCTGCAAATGGTAATCGAAGTAAAGGCCGATCAGGTTACTCTTGTCCCCGATCATCACAATCAACTTACCAGCGACCATGGCTGGGATATCTGGGGAAATATGGGTTTTTTAAAGGAAGTAATTTCGCGTTTGCAGGAAAACGGTATCAGGACTTCGATTTTTGTCGATCCCAATAATCTTGCAATAGAAGGGGCATCCGAAACAAAAACCAACCGCATAGAATTATATACCGAACCTTATGCAACCCTCTATCCCATTGAACGCCACAAAGCAATTGAACCGTTTATCGAAGCTGCAAAAACCGCAAAAAAACTGGGTATCGAAGTAAATGCCGGCCACGATCTCAGCCTCGAAAACCTGAACTACCTGTATAAAAATATTCCGAATTTAGTTGAAGTTTCTATCGGGCACGCCTTAATTGCCGATGCACTGTACCTGGGTTTGGAAACCACCATTCAGAAATACCTCGAATGCCTGAAATAGATGGAATTGTTTTTTAGAAAAGAAGGAACCGGTTCGCCGCTGGTAATTGTGCATGGTTTGTACGGCTCGTCTGACAACTGGACAAACATTGGCAAACAGCTTGCCACAAAACATACAGTTTACATAATCGACCAGCGGAACCACGGACATTCGCCCTTTGCCAATTCGCATACTTTCAATGATATGCGAAACGATTTGGTGGAATTTTTCGAAAAACACAACATCGAAAAAGCAACTTTGCTTGGGCACAGCATGGGCGGAAAAGCGGCCATGTGGTTTGCGGTTGACTTTCCAGAAAAAGTTGAAAAATTAGTTATTGCCGATATTGCCCCAAAAGATTATCTTTTACTACACGAAGACAGCCAGTTCTACTTGCACCAGAATATTTTATTAGCCATGCAGGAGATTGATTTTTCGAAAATAAAATCGAGAAATGAGGTGGACGATTTTATGGCACAAAAAATCGACGATGCAAATATCAGGCAATTTCTGTTAAAAAATGTGGCGAACGATAAAGTTCACAAACGTTACAGATGGCGCGTAAATGCCGAAGTTTTATATAGCCATTTGGATGAAATAGTAAGCGGGGTAAACAAAAAATGGGTCGAAGATCGTATTCCGATGGCCAGTTACCCGGTAATCTTTATTCGCGGAATGAACTCGAAATACATTCTTCCGGAAGATAAACCTTTAATTAAAGAAATTTACCCCGATTCCCGGATTATCGACATTCCCGATGCCGGCCACTGGCTGCACGCCGAGCAACCCGAATTGTTTATGAAAGCCGTGATGTTGTGTTGTTGAAGAAGCTGGAAGACCGGAGTTGGGAGATAAGTATTTCCCGTTCTGGTTCCGGCACAATATTTACTTCGGCTATATCAGCATCTCTCATAATCAGCATCTCATTTTGTTCCGGCTAATTATTTTTAAACTCCTGACCAATATTTGCCAAACTTTAAACTTTAACCCAAAACTGTTTTTAGTCTTTTGGAACTTTTTCTCCCGGATATCTTTCAGCCCATTCTTTCCAAAACAGTTTTACTTCACTCTTCATTTCTTTTGCCAGCGAGAGAATCCCAAAAAGGTTGGGAATAGTCATTAATACAATGGTAATCCCCGAAAGTGTCCATATAATTGTGGTGTCGGTAAACGATGCCAGGAAAAAGCCAATCACATAAACAATGTGGTAATAAATAACTTTGCTTGAGCCGAACAAATAGGTAATTGCCCTGTCGCCGTAGTACGACCAGCTAATTGCGGTTGAAAATGCAAACATGAGCAATCCAATGGCAACTATATATTTGCCGTACCCGCCAAACCAGCTTTTTGTAAATGCCACTGTTGTTAAGGGTGCACTGTGCAGCAGCGATTTCCCGGTAAGAGAAAGTCCTGCCCGCCTAACAAGTTTCCCTTTATTAAACTGAACTTTGCCCGAATAGGGTTGATTGTTTATCCAAACTTTCACATCTTCGGCAACCGAACGCGAATTTAAAATGGTAGGCTGATTTTGAATAATACCTTCAATTACAGTTAAATTTCCGGAAAAAAGCTCAAGGTTGGCTTTCCCGATAAGATATTGATGTAGTTTTTCTACTTCTGTTTTATTTGTTTCTGAAAAGTTTGCGTCTAAAACAATAATATCCGATTCCTGGAATCTATTATCATATTTTTCGGTCCAAACACCCGACGACAGTAAAACCAAACCGGTTAAAGAGCAAATAATAATGGTATCGATAAATGGCTCCAATAATGCAACCAATCCCTCTGAAACTGGTTCGTGGGCCCGGGCAGCGGCATGTGCAATCGGCGCCGAACCCTGTCCTGCCTCATTTGAAAATAAGCCTCTGTTTACTCCCCTGTTAAACGCAAATGCAATACTTCCTCCCAAAAAGCCCCCAACAGCCGCAGTTCCGGTAAAAACATCACCAAAAACAGCAAAGAGCGAAGGAATAATATTTTCATAATTATAAAGAATTACAGCAATTGCCCCAATAAAATAAATGAGCGCCATTATCGGGACCAGGCGCGATGTTACCTGTGCAATTCTTTTGATCCCGCCAATAATTACAAATCCGAGCAGTACCGCTAAAATGGCGCCGGTTAACATGTGATTTATTCCAAATGTTTCGAACATTGAATTTGAAATACTGTTAATCTGAGGTAAACTGCCGGTGCCAAATGATGATAAAACCGTGGCAATGGCAAAAATTACCGCCAGCCATTTCATGTTTAGCCTGTTTTTCATGTAATACATGGGGCCGCCTGAAATTGAGCCGTCTTCTGCAATTTCGCGGTATTTGTGCGAAAGGGTTACTTCAACAAATTTGGTTGTCATACCGACTGCTGCTGTTACCAGCATCCAGAACAATGCTGCTGGTCCGCCCAAATGAATCGCCAGGGCAACCCCGGCAATATTCCCGGTTCCAACTGTGCCTGAAAGGGCAGTTGTTAACGCCTGAAAATGCGATGTGTCGCCGATATCCCCGGCTTTATCGAATTTTCCTCGAACTATTCGTAGTGAATATTTCAGATAACGGAACTGCGGAAATTTTAAATAAATGGTGAAAAACAAGCCGGTTCCCAATAACAAAAAAACGAACCATTGCGATCCGCCAATATAACTGTCGATTAGAGAAAGGATATCGTTTATTTTGTTCATTTCAGGTTGGTTTTTATAATTTCTGCTAAAAATAGTAATCTCTTTCTATTTGCACCTATTGATGAATTGTTAAATTGATGATTTGAAAAATTAAAGTCACGATAAGCAGTTTTAAAAAGAAATAGTTTAAATTTGAATTTAACTTATTAAAAATAAAGCCATGTTACCAAAATTTTTACTCGCCGACAATTCGTTTGAAACACCTGAGACCATTTTTGTTGTTCATACCGAAACACCCCGGTTTATAATTGAATCGGATATCGATGATTTCTGGAGCAACCAGGCCATCCATTGGATTGACGGGGAGCCGGGCGATGAAGAAATGATTGCCGACCTCGTGGAAGCAGCCGAAGAATTTCTTGAAAAAGAATTCGAAAACGAGGATTTTCTCGATGAAGATGAGGATTAATTTAAAATGAGAATTGAAAATGCAAAGGGTAGTTCTTGATATTCCAGACAATAAGTTACATTTTTTTATGGAACTTGTAAATAACCTGGGTTTTAAAAACATTAAAAAACTCACTACAAAACAAAAAGAGTTTATTGATGATTTAAAAGATTCCTTAGTCGAGGTTGAATTACATAGGCAAGGTAAAATCAAACTTCAATCTGCAAGGGATTTTTTGAATGAGCTTTAATGTAATTGCTACAACCGGGTTTAAAAAACATGCCAAAAAAATTGGCAAGAAGCATTATTCTCTAAAATCTGATATTGAGCTCTTAATTGATTTACTTGAACAAAATCCATTACATGGCGAACCTCTCGGAAACGATTGTTATAAGGTACGTTTGGCGATTTCATCAAAAGGCAAAGGTAAAAGAGGTGGAGCCCGGGTTATTACCTGTGTAAAAGTGGTGGATAATGATGTTTATTTGCTTACCATTTATGATAAGTCGGTTAAGGAAAATATTTCGGACAATGAGTTGGATGAACTGCTTAAAATAGCAGGTTTATTATAAAGTTACAACTCCCTTTAACGAAAGCTGAATCCGTTTTCGTGCAATATCTATTTCTTTTACCCGAACCATGATATGTTGCTGAAGTTTTACAATTTCGTTGGGGTCGGAGATAAACCGATCGGCCATTTCCGAAACATGGATCAATCCCGATTCTTTTATTCCCAAATCGACAAATGCGCCGAAATTGGTAATGTTGTTTACAATTCCGGGGAGTTCCATCCCTTCCCGCAGATCGTTGATAGAAAAAATGCCATCGGCAAACTCAAAGATTTTAATTGGTCTTCGCGGGTCGCGCCCGGGTTTTAAAAGCTCATTTTTAATGTCGTTTAATGTTGGCAGACCAACTTCAGATGTTACATATTTCTGAAAATCGATTTTTGAAACCAATGTTTCATTACGCACCAAATCATTGATTTCGCATTTCAAATCTTTGGCAATTTGTTTTACAATTTTGTACGATTCAGGATGGACGCCTGAATTGTCGAGCGGGTTTTTTGCATCCGGAATCCGAAGAAATCCCGCCGATTGTTCAAAAGCAGCCGGCCCCATTCGTGCTACCTTTTTTAGTTCATCGCGCGAGGTAAACGGCCCGTTTTCCTTTCTGAAAACAGTTATATTTTCTGCCAATTGAGGACCCAAACCTGAAATGTAAGTAAGTAAATGTTTGCTCGCGGTATTCAGGTTTACACCTACCGAATTCACGCTTAGTTCAACAACCGAATCGAGGCTGTTTTTAAGTTTTTTTTGGTCAATATCGTGCTGATACTGGCCAACGCCAATACTTTTTGGATCAATTTTTACCAGTTCTGCCAGTGGATCCATCAATCTCCGTCCGATGGAAACCGCCCCACGGACTGTAACATCATACTGGGGAAATTCCTGCCGGGCAACTGATGAAGCAGAATAAACCGAGGCGCCGTCTTCGTTAACCACATAAACCCGCAATTCACGATCAAAGTGAAGTCGTTTGATAAAAGCTTCTGTTTCGCGGCTGGCAGTTCCGTTGCCAATGGCAATAGCTTCAATCTTGTACATTTCAACCATTGAACTCAGTTTTTTTGCCGCCATTTTAAACTCTTCCTGCGGTTTGTGCGGATAAATGGTTTCGTTGTGAAGCAGGTTTCCCTGCTCGTCGAGGCATACAATTTTACACCCGGTGCGGTAACCGGGGTCGATTGCCAGCGTCCGTTTTGGCCCAAGTGGCGGGGCTAATAACAGTTGTCGCAGGTTTTCGGCAAAAACCCTGATTGCTTCTTCGTCGGCCTTTTCTTTCGAGAGATTGGCAAACTCGGTTTCAATCGAAGGCTGAATCAATCGCTTCAAACTGTCTTTTACAGCCATTTCAACATGATCGGCACAGGTATTTAACCCGGTTACAAATAAGCGGTTCAGGTGTTCAAGTATTTTATCTGCACCGGGTGTGATTGAAACGCGTAAAAAACCTTCATTTTCACCTCTGCGCATGGCCAGCAGGCGGTGCGACGGGCATTTTTTCAGTGGCTCGTTCCAGTCGAAATAATCGCGGTATTTGGCAGCTTCTTCCTCTTTCCCTTTAATAATTTTTGCCGTAATCATAGCATCCAGTTCAAATCCACGCCTGACAATATTTCTTGCTTTTTCATTTTCGTTAATCCATTCGGCAATAATATCGCGTGCGCCTTCCAAAGCATCTTCTACGGTTTTTACATTTTCGTTTAAAAACGATGCAGCCCTTGATTCTATGCTCCTTTCCAATTGTTTCATGATAATTTTTGCCAGCGGTTCAAGCCCTTTTTCTTTGGCAATTGTCGCTTTAGTACGGCGTTTGGGTTTAAAGGGCAGGTAAATATCTTCCAGTTCCACAGCATCGAAACAGTTGACAATCCGGTTTTTGAGTTCAGGTGTTAAAAGCTCCTGTTCTTCGATGGTTTTTAAAACAGTTTCCTTGCGTTTTTCGAGTTCGGTATATTTTTCATTTAGTTCTTTAATATTCAAAACCTGCACTTCATTGAGGCTTCCGGTGCGCTCTTTACGGTAACGGGAAATGAAGGGAACTGTGGCACCTTCAGTTAATAAATTGATAGTGTTTGAAACCTGGTTTTCCTTAATTCCAAGGTTTTGGGAGATTATGCTGAGAATTGTTGTGTTCATTTTTTTGTTAATAAGGTTACAAAGTTAGAAAAGAAAAGGGAATTCGGTTTTTAAGAGTGTCGCGGTTTCTAACCACTGTGGGACTTTGACTTTCTTAGGTCAAAGATTAAATCACCTTGAATAAACGCATAGGTTTCTAAAAGGCATTCTTTATTTGAATAAATCAGCATGTGTTCCGGTTCTAACCAATTCAATAACTTTGTCATTGTCATTTTGTGCATTTAATAAAGTCCTTCTCAAACTTGTTGGTTGTTTTGATTTTATACACCAGCTTTCTTTTTGAGAGAAGAAATTAATTCTTTTGCCGATGAATAGGAATTTACTTTCCTTCTTCCACTTCATCAATTGCTTCAAGAGTTTCGTAGTTCGGGATATTTTCTTCAATGACCTTTGCATAGCGGGTTGTTTTCAGGAATTCAACCATTTTTCTTGCTTCTTTTGATCGGGTATTTATAATAATTGTTGTCATAATCCATTTTAAACAATGTTGTTACAAAGATATATTATTTGAGAATTTATAAAATTGTATATTTGAAATAAAAAAAGATGAATACTGTCGAGCTAAAAAATAATTTGCATCATTTAATCGATTCGATAAATAATGACCATTTGCTTTCGAGGTTTTATACTTTAATAATTTCAATCAAAGAAAATCCGGAAGGAAAACTTTGGTCAAGGCTTTCCGATACTGAAAGGGAAGAGTTGCTTTTAGCGGATAAAGAATCCAACGATCCGGAGAATCTTATTCCTCATTCAGAGATTGAAAAGAAACACGGTAAATGGCTTTAACTATCTTTTGGTCGAAAAGGGCTGATCTGAAATTCGACAAAATCATCAAATTCCTGGATGAAGAATGGGGAGAAACAGCGACAAAAGCATTTGTTAGAAAGGTTTATGATTTTCTCGAAATACTCCAGGAATTCCCTGAAATAGGAACTTTGGAAAATAAGGAAAGCAATATCCGTGGTTTTGTTATTGTCAAACAACTCACTCTTTTTTATAAGATCAATCAAAATAATATCATCCTTCTAAATTTCTTTGATAACAGGATGAATCCCAAAAGAAAAAAATACTAAGCCAGCAAACTATCTGTTACTGTGCATGAGATTGTCCGTTTCCTTAAGCTTTTACCAGAAAGTTGTCACGTTTACTGAAATAAAGATGTTGGACTTAGGAAAGTCCAACTCCCAACTTCGGCTCCTTTTATGGGTGCGGCGATTTGTAATCGCCCATAAAAAGCGCGGTTAAAAACCGCTGCACCCGTGGCAGAAAAACTTATTTCGTTAGATGAAATGGCAAGTTCATGAGTTGAAAAAATATTTTTGTAAGTTTTGTTATCAGATTTTGCTAAAAGTGCTAAATTTAACCGCATTATAATTGAAGCTTAATCCTTTTCAATTAACCTTAATTCAATCTGCTATGAAAAAATCAGCGATCTCCTTTTTCCTGGGTTTAGTAACTATTTTGGCCTTGGGCCAGGATATAATTTATACTGTAAGCGGCGAAATCAACAGCGCCAAAACAACGTTTGATTCCATTCTAATTGAAAACCTTTCCACTGGAAAACGTTCTTTATTCGATAAATTACCTGCCATGGAATTTTATCAGATTAACCTTACAAAAAACTCCTTTTGGGGTTCAGTGGGTGTTACCGACCAGAAAATGCAATCATTTTCCGAGTCGGGGAATCAACCGGGATTACTTTTCGTTTCGTTTTTTGGAAATGCACCTGCCGAAGTAAATATTGCTGTTTTTGCATCAAACGGACAAAAAGTTTTTGCTTTATCTGGTAAAAAATTATATCCGGGCAATGCTGTTAATGTGCGGTTGGTAAACGAAGGTGTTTTTTTCGTACGTTTTGAAACCTCTGCCGAAACCAAAACTTTTAAGGCAATTGGAGCATTGCAGCCAAAAGATTTCGATGTTTCTGTAACGGAAAGTTCAGTGACAAATTCAGGTATTAAAAGCGGGTTTCTTTACGACGCCTCAACCACAGGTTTTTTGCCCGGCGATACTATCCGCGTTTCGGTTTACAAAAACGGTTATTACTCCCGGCCTAAAGGCATGAAAATTTTAACTTCGGCTCCCGTGAATTTTTCCTTCGAAGCCAGCACTGTTGCCGCATCGGGTACCAGCGAAGGTTATGTGCCTTTAAATGAAGTGACTACGAATGTAACCGCCTTCGATACACTGACAGGAATAGTAAAAATGATTTATACAGGAGACCAACCGGAACTTTTACCCGGCGATGTGATTGCCGTTGATGTTGATACAATGGGCTATTTAAGGAAGGTTATCCAAACCATTGTGAATGGCGATGTTATTACCGTTGAAACCGGACTAGCGTATATGAACGAAATTTTTGTTGACAAGGAAATTAAACTGAATACGGGCCTGATGAACCCCGGCGTACAACTGAAAAGCAATGCCAGCATGGAAGAAATCTCGCAGGCTTTAACCGATAAAAATGGATATATCCACCCTGTTGAAATATATTACCATACCACCGACGGACAGGTAATTACCAAAAGCGCTTTTACAGCGCCACAAAACGGGGCTGAAGCCGTTCCTCTTTTTGATTTTACCCGCGACCTGAAAGATGATTTGTATGGCAAAAGCGGCGATAACGTACATTTATATATATCTCAGAAGGAAGCGCTTCGCTTACAGCCAACGCAGTTTTCGAAATGGATTTTGATGACAAAGGGGAATTGGATGAAGATACCAAAGTCAAGTATGGCGATTTGCGGTACTTTACATTTTACCTGGAAGGAAATGCCGGGTTCAATACGAAATTAGCACTCGACCTTACAAAAGCTTTCGAAAAAGAAGATATAAAGAAACTCCGGACTGTTGGAAAGATAACCGCCAAATTTGCCGTTGGCCCTGTACCTGTTTGGATAACCTTTAAAGCTGATATTTACGGCAATTTTAAGGTTGCTGCCGATGCCACCGCTCATGCCGACTTTGGTTTCGAAAGTAAACACACAGTTAAAGTGGGCGGAACTTATACGAAGGCAACCGACAGTTTTGCCCCTATTAAATCGTTTACACCCATAAACAAGGTTTACCCGCTTAACCTCGAAGGACAGGTGAATGCCAGTGCACGGTTGGAGATTTACCCCCGTGCCGAGGTGAAATTTTACGGTTTCTTTGGACCGTTTATGGAAGTGGTGCCGTATGTGGAGGGGAAATACAATGCCCGCGTGCAAAGTCTGGTTACTGCTGGTGGCACCGAAAACTTTCTGGCCTGGAACAGCGGTATTGATTTGGGGCTCGATTTTAGGGTTGGCTCGGTACTTACTTTTTTGGGCTTTAAAAAAGAATTTGGCCCTGAAGTATTGGCCGGAAATGTTTGGCCACTCTGGAGTATGCCCGCCGATATTGTACTTACCAGCACACTTCCCGCCGAAACCACCCCCGGCAAGGTAATCCCTCTTAAATTTAAAGTGACAACCAGCGAAGGCGCCATTGTAAACCTGTGCCCCATTTATATAAAAGGCAGCGGAACCTTTAGCAAACAAATTGTGTTTACAAATACAAATGGCGAGGCAAGCCTTGACTGGACAGTTGGTTCAACACAGGGTGACAACTTATTTACTGCAACTATATACAATGCCGACAAAAGCATAATAAAAGAACTGACCAAAACGGTAAAAGTTGCCGGTGGCACCTCAGGCACCGGCCAACTGGTTTACGATGGCCGCACCTACAAAACCGTAATTATTAACGGCAAAGAGTGGATGGCCGAAAACCTGGCTTACCTTCCTGCAGTTAGTCCGCCAACAACAGGCTCAACCACTGCACCACACTATTACGTTTACGAATACACAGGCACCGATGTAGCAGCCGCCAAACAAAATACAAACTACACCACCTACGGCGTTTTATACAACTGGCCAGCAGCCCAAGCAGCCTGTCCTTCCGGTTGGCATTTGCCTACCGATGCTGAGTGGACTGCACTCGAAAATTATTTGATAGCCAGTGGTTTTAATTACGATGGCACAACCACCGGAAATAAAATTGCCAAATCATTGGCAGCAACTACAAACTGGAGTGCATCTTCAAGTACTGGCACGATTGGTAATAACCTTTCATTAAATAATAAAAGTGGCTTTTCGGCGCTTCCGGGCGGCTATCGTTACTACTATGGATATTTCAGCACCATTGGGAGCTACGGTCACTGGTGGTCTTCTACTGAGACTTCACTTCAAGCGCCTGGTACCGCTACCTGCGCTACTACTTCAGCCTTGTAAGCCGGTACGGCGTCAAGGAGTATGGTTTTTCGGTTTGTTGCGTCAGGGATTGATTTATTTGGCTATTTGACTATTTGATTATTTGGGGTATCCCGCGTAGCGGGATCGGATTTTTTTTTTGAAAATGGCATATTACGACGAATTACCGGTTTACAAGGCAACCTATGATTTGCTTTTAGAAATGTTTCATTTTACGAAAGAGTTTACCAAAGAATACAAATATACGGTTGGCGAAAGCCTTAAAAAGGAAACCATTGAGCTGATAATGCTGATATACCGCGCCAACAGCCGCACCGACAAACAGGAAACGCTGCAAACGGCACGCGAACACATCGAAGTAATCAGGCTGTTAATACGGCTGATGAAAGATTTGCACCAGATAAACGTAAAAAAGTTTGTTTTTATTAACCAGCAGGTCGAAAATGTTTCGAAACAATTAGCTGGTTGGCAAAAACATTCAAAATAAACTGTTCAGCCAGAGTCCCGGGAGTCACGGTTTCCGGGAGCGAGCATTTTAAATCCGGCAGCCCGCTGCAAATGTAAAGTCCACCAAAATGGTTTTATTGCGGGGTTTTTTGTAGCTATAACAGATTTCACCGCCTGAAAATGGCGGTGCGACAAACGAGCGGCTGCTTTTATTTTCGGCGCTTCCGGGCGGCTATCGTAACAACAATGGAAATTTCAACAACATTGGAAACAACGGTAACTGGTGGTCTTCTACTGAGAACTCAACAACAAACGCCTGGAACCGAAACCTGAACTACAACAACAGCAATGTAAACCGGAACAACAACAAGGAGTATGGTTTTTCGGTTCGTTGCGTCAGGGATTTAAAAACAGCGGGAGCCGGACTTTCCGAAGTCCGGCTTTTTTGTTGGACTTCGGATTTGCTATGTGTAAGGTACTAAAATACAATTTGATGTAAGCCTGTAAAAACCTTATTTTAAATATCCCTTTAACCTTAGTAGTAAAATTTAGCATCCGACCTACAGCTTTTACCTTATTCCTTCAATGTGTCTTGATAAGGTAATAAGGTTGGGGAAATCTTCTGCTGTTATACACTACTAAGGTTAAAAACAAAAAATAAGGTTTATTATTATTTGACTAAACTATCGGGTAAATTATAATTCGATTAAAAATTCTAAAACCTTATTTTCAGAATATTCCTCAACCTAAGTAGTATAATTTCCATTGACATTCTATAACCTTATTCACCTTATTTCTTCAATGTTTCCTGGTAATATTTAATG
>CAMTWS010000024.1:0-10663 GCA_947085485.1 uncultured Prolixibacteraceae bacterium | reverse complement strand
TCGTAAACATCTTTTGCCTGATTTCATCAATCGATGAGTTGATGATTTTTTTCTAAATTTGTCTTTTGCCCCTGCATGATTGTTAATTTATAGTCGTTTATATATTAACAATCAAGAGCCAATTTTGATCAAAATCCGCGTAATAACCGATCAACACCCTAAAAAAACAACACTACGCTTGTAGCACTTAGAAAAAGTGTGGATGCCCAGAAAATTGGAAACAAAACCGGAATCTATCTGCAAAATCCTGAAATAGGTTTTAATTACCTGTGGGGCAGTCCTTCTGCAAATGGAAACCGCACCGATTTCAATATTTCCCAATCATTCGATTTTCCAACTGCGTATGGTTTTAAAAATGATATTTCTGATCTGAAAAACTAACAAACAGAGGTGGAATACCAAAAACAATTGATGGCTATCAAACTGAAAACAAGCCTGGGTTGTTTTGATTTGATTTACGCAAACGCTTTAATCGGTGAACTATCGAAAAGGGTAGGGCACTCGCAAAGTATTGCCAAATCGTACCAGGTAAAATTTGAACAGGGCGAAACAAATATTCTGGAATACAACAAAGCGATGAGTTTGCCGAAACTGCAAACCGGGTACATGAGCGAGTCGGTTGTTGGCCAGCAATTTCAGGGAGTAACAGTTGGTTTGACCATTCCGTTGTGGGAGAACAGGAACAAAGTGAAATCTGCCGAAGCAAACTCGCAGGCACTGGAAAGTATTGCCGCCGATAGTAAAATTCAGTTTTACAATCACCTGAAAGCCTTGCACACCAAAACAATCGCGTTACAGAAGAATGTAAATGAATACCGGTCGGGCGTAATCTCGTATGACAGCTCTGAATTATTGAAAAAAGCGCTGGATAAAGAAGAAATTTCGTCGATAAATTACATTACAGAATTTTCACTCTATTACGAAAGTGTCAATAAATTGCTTGAATTAGAGCGGGATATGAATAAATCCATGGCCGAGTTGAATCGTTATATGTAACACGTGACAAGGAAAAGGTAATAAGGTGGAATTTATTTCGGATTTCTAAAAATTATTATTGTTCAATTATTCAATAAATTTATTGAATAATTGAATAATTTTTTTATGTTTGCATCATTAATTCAATTTTTACCGGTTATGAAAGGACGGGAATTTAAAGATGCGATGTACGATGGTTTGTCCAAATTGTTGAAAGCTTTGGCCAATCCGTACCGTTTGGAAATTATTGAAATGCTTTCGCAGGGCGAAAAAAGTGTGGAAGGAATTGTACAAACCACCAGTCTTTCGTTTGCCAATGCCTCGCAACATTTGCAGGTGCTTAAAAACAATAACATTCTGAAATCGAGAAAAGTAAGCCATTATGTTTACTATTCTATAGTGAACAATGATTTTCTGGCAATGTACCAGCACATTGTCAAATTTTCAGTAACAGAAATTGCTGAACTGGAAAAAATTATGAATCGGCAGCGCGATGACAACAAAGCATTAAATTCAGTAAGTCTCGATGAACTCGAAACTATGATCCGCGACAAAAATGTACTGCTGATGGACGTAAGACCAGCCACTGAATATGAGTTTGGCCACATCACCGGGGCAGTCTCAGTGCCGATGAACGATCTTTTATGCTGCCTGAAAGACTTTTCGA
Organism: uncultured Prolixibacteraceae bacterium; assembly: GCA_947085485.1. Lineage (GTDB taxonomy): Bacteria > Bacteroidota > Bacteroidia > Bacteroidales > Prolixibacteraceae > Draconibacterium. The sequence continues at coordinate 9,021 of CAMTWS010000024.1, read as the reverse complement.
AAGAGAAAGAAATCGTTGCGTATTGCCGTGGTCCGTTTTGTGTTTTGGCCGACGAAGCAGTAAAAATCCTCACCGAAAATGGATTTAAAATCAGAAGGCTTGATGAAGGGTATCCTGAATGGAAAATGAAACAATTGGAAGCGAATTGATCTGTATGAAAATAATTATAATTTTAGGAGGGGGTGTTGGCGGAATTGTAACCGCGAATGAACTTAGCAATCGCTTAAGCGGGGAGCACAAAATTATCCTGATTGAAAAGAATAACGAACACACATTCGCCCCTTCGTATTTATGGCTGATGAACGGCGACCGTAATAAAAAACAAATAAGTGTACCGCTCAAATCGCTACTGAAAAAGAATATTGAAGTAATAAATGCCATTGTAAGCGAAATTGTTCCGGCTGAACAGAAAGTAAAAGCGAGCGGGAAAGAATATAGTTATGATTTTCTTGTCATTGCGCTTGGCGCTGATTTAGCGCCTGAAAAAATTCAGGGTTGGGACGAAAGTATTCATACCTTTTACACCTTTGAAGGTGCTGAAAAATTACATGAAACACTGAAAAACTTTTCAGGTGGAAAGGTCGCTGTAGTAATTTCATCGATGCCCTACAAATGCCCCGGTGCACCACACGAAGGAGCAATGCTTGTTGACGATTTCCTCAAGTCAAAAGGACTTCGTGAGAAAGTCGAAATCAGCCTTTTTACACCCGAACCGCAACCGCTGCCTGTTGCCGGACCTGAACTTGGAAATGCAGTCAAAAGCATGCTCGACAAGAAAGGAATTCGCTTCCATCCGTCGATGCAGCTTAATTCAGTTGATACAGAATCAAAACAACTGTTTTTCAATGGGAAAGATATTTATAAATATGATTTACTTATCGTAATTCCACCTCATCAGGCTCCCGAGGTTATTCGCATCTCAGATTTGGCGAATGCAAATGGCTGGATCGATGTGAACCCTGCATCACTTCAAACAAAGTATGAAAACGTTTTTGCAATCGGCGATATTGCATCCATACCTTTGCCCGGCAGGTGGTTTCCGGATAAGCCAATGATGCTGCCCAAAGCCGGGGTTTTTGCCCATTTGCAGGCTGGTGTTGTGGCAAAAAACATTGTTAAGGAAATTCAAGGTGAAAAAGCGGATGAAAAATTTTGTGCCGACGGTTACTGTATGCTCGAAGCCGGAGAGGATTTGGCAGGATTTGCTTATGGCGATTTTTTCGGCGAACCGCATCCACAGGTTCATTTAAAACAGATTGGTCGAAAATGGCACATCGGAAAAGTGCTTTTCGAAAAATGGTGGTTAAGTTCCATCGGCTTTAAAAAAACATTCTACAAAAATCTGCTTCAAACAGGTGGAAAGTTAATCGGCATTCCTGTTAAACTCTAATGGAATTATTTTTAACGCAATAAAACAAATTAGCATGGAAAACCCGGTTTACCTCGATTATAACGCAACAACACCAATTGACCTGGAGGTTATTAATGAAATGATACCGTTCTTTAAAACCCACTTTGGAAATCCTTCCAGCAATTATTCGTTGGGAAGACACAACAAAGCGACCATTGAAAAGGCCCGGATTCAGGTGGCTGAACTCCTTGGTGGCCTGCCTGAAGAAATCATTTTTACCAGTGGTGGAACCGAATCAAATAACCATGCCATTCAGGGTGTTGCTTTTGCAAATAAGGGAAAAGGGAAACATATAATTACATCTTTGGCAGAGCATCCCGCAGTAATTAATGTTTGCAAACATCTGGTTTCATTGGGATGGGAAATTACATGGCTACCTGTCGATTCTTTCGGAACTGTAAACCCGGAAGATGTTAAAAGGGCAATCCGCCCCGATACGGCGCTGATTACTATTATGCATGCCAACAACGAAGTAGGTACTGTTCAGCCCTTAAAAAAAATAGCTGCCATTGCGCAACAAAACAATATTCTGTTTCATACTGATGCCGCCCAATCTGTTGGTAAATTAGAAACCAACGTCAGTGTGATGGGTGTTGATTTGCTCTCAATAGCAGGGCATAAGATTTATGCTCCTAAAGGTATTGGAGCCTTGTATGTAAGAAAAGGTGTGAAACTTGAAAATCTGATTTTTGGAGCAGGGCAGGAAATGCAGCGACGACCAGGAACTGAGAATGTACCTTATATCGTAGGACTCGGAAAAGCCTGCGAATTAGCCCACAAAAATTTAGCAGCAAACACCCGGCACATTTTTCAAATGCGGCAACGGCTGTTAGATGGATTAAAAGAAAAATCAAGTTTAGCAATAATAGTAAATGCCGACCTGAAAAACTGCCTTCCCAACACGTTGAGTATTGCATTTGATAAGGTAGAAGCGCATGCACTGGCATCAGTAATCAGTAATGAGGTGTGTATTTCCACGGGTTCAGCATGCCACGCAGGTTCTGTCGAAATATCGCCGGTTTTAAAGGCTATGAATGTGGATCGGATGACTGCGGCAGGTACTGTGCGCATTTCAACCGGAAAATTTACTACGGTAGGAGAAGTTGACCGCGCTGTGGAAGTAATCTCAAATGCGGTTAATAAACTTTTGTAATTCGATCTTTAACATTTTAAAAATAATTTTTATGAAAAAAACAATTCTATCTCTTGCGATTCTCATGTTTTCAATAACAAACAACCTTTCGTCGCAGGTGACCCAGCAAGCACCGTCTTACTCACCCACATCATTGGGAATGGTCATTTACTCAAATGATGTTGAATTGGTTTGGAACGCTTTCAGGCTTGCCAACTTTTCGAAAAACCAGGGTGACACAGTTCAGGTATTTCTGCTCGCCAAAGGCGTAGAAGTGGATAAATTAGTTGACGAAAATGCTGATCTGAAACAACAGATTGACGCTTTCATAGAAAAAGGCGGAACGATATTGGGTTGCGGAACTTGTTTAAGGAGCCGGAAAAACAATGAACCCCAGATTTGTACCTTCTCTTCTCTGGCCGATTTATATGCTATTGTCAGAAAAAACAAAATTGTATTAACGTTTTAATTGCGAATTATGAAAATCGGAATCATACTCGAAACAAAGGAATACGAAAAAGCATGGAATGCTTTTCGGTTTGCAGTAACAACTAAAAAGCATGGCCACGAAGTAAAAGTTTTTCTGATGGGCGAGGCCGTTGAATGTGAAGGTCTGACTCACGAAAAATACAATGTTGACGAACAGCTAAAAGCATTTGTAGCTGTTGGCGGAGAGTTGCTGGCCTGTGGAACTTGTTTGAAATCGCGGCATCTGGAAGATGACACCACTTGTCCGGTTTCAACAATGGTTGATTGTGTAAACATGGTGGTTTGGGCTGATAAGATGGTGACGTTTTAATGTCACAGGCCGAAATATCTTTTACCGTTGGTTGAAACCAACTATTACAGAAATAAATTGCAGCCTCTGAAGAATCTCTGAGTATTTTGTCTTTTTATTGTTTGTCCGAAAAAAATAGTTAGGTTTAAGCCATAAAAAAATATAAATTATATTATTATGAGGAACTTACAGAATCAAATTAAAATGAATAAAACCTTTATTTTAATTACAGCAGTTGTTTTGGGTACAATAATTTCGTGCTCACCGTCGAAAAAGGAATCAAAACCGGTACAGGTTCAGCATCAAAATCAAGTGCCACAAACTATGATAAAATCAGACACTTCGGCAACAATTTCAACAGTTCCGGTAACTGTACCGTCCGCAGCCACATCAAACGAACCAGCGGTAGTAAATGTAACTGGAACTCCACCAAAGTTGAACCCACCGCACGGACAACCGTTCCACCGGTGCGAAATTCCGGTTGGGAGCCCGTTGAATTGATAAAATACCTTTCTGATTATTATGGAAATCGTAATTATTTGTGTGGCGGCATTTTTAACAGCCATCCTCACTTTTTTTTCCGGGTTTGGGCTGGGCACAATTTTAATGCCTGTTTTTGCCCTGTTTTTTCCGGTTGATGTTGCCATTGCGCTAACCGGCGTGGTGCATTTCGCCAACAACCTTTTTAAAATGGCGCTGGTGGGTAAAAATGCGGACAAAGAGGTTTTAATCCGTTTTGGCTTTCCGGCTATTGTGGCTTCTTTCGCAGGAGCCTGGATTCTGATAAAAATAACAGCTTTGCCTGCTCTTTATCAATATGAATTATGGGGAAAATCGTTTGAAATTACACTTGTAAAGCTTATCGTTGCCATTCTTTTAATGTTCTTTTCACTTCTTGAGGTGGCGCCAAAGTTTCAAAATATACAGTTTGGCCAAAATAAATTGATTTTGGGCGGGGCATTGAGTGGTTTTTTCGGCGGTTTGTCTGGCATTCAGGGCGCTTTACGAAGCGTGTTCCTCATAAAAAGCGGATTATCAAAAGAAGCTTACATTGCCACCGGGGTTATCATTGCTTCAATGGTTGACTTGACCAGGCTTTCGGTTTATGCCTCACGATTTACTTCGTCGAATCTTCACGAAAACCTGGCCCTGCTAATTTCAGCAATAGCAGCGGCTATTACAGGGGCATTTATTGGGGATAAACTGTTAAAGAAAATCACACTTCGTTTTATTCAGTTAATAGTGGCTGTGATGCTTGTTTTAATTTCGCTGGCTTTGGGGTTCGGATTAATTTAAAACTAAAGAATAAAGCTGAAAATGAAAAAAATCTGGCCTTTTTTATTGGCAGCCCTGCTTTTGGTATTGATGATTGTTGCTTATCTCAACAGGACGCCGCTGAATAATTTCATCTCAAAAAAAATGAAAGAACAGGCCGGCACTGAAGCCGCTCTTTCTGTTGAAAAGCTGATCGATTCAAAATACAACTATTCAAAAAACACCCAAAACTTCGATTTTACATTGTTCGAATTTGGTTCCACCGGTTGCGCCATCTGCAAACAAATGGAACCTGTGCTTGAAGAAATGCGAAACCTGGAAAAGCCAAAAGTGAACGTGGTTTTTCTGCACATCATGCACCCCGAAAACCTGCCAATGATGAAGTATTACGGCATTTCAGCAGTGCCCATGCAAGTACTGTTAGACAAAAATGGAAAGGAGTTTTTCCGGAATTACGGGTTTATTTCTGCCCGGGAATTGATGAATAAACTCAAAAATAGCTAATTTATTCTGAAAGAAATCGTTTCAAATCAAATCACGAACCAGGCCTTTAAACTTTTTTCTGTATTCTGAAGGAGGTATTCCGGTGGTTTTTCTGAACTGTTTGTTAAAATGGCTGAGGTTGTTAAACCCACTGTCAAAACCCACTTCCATAATACTCAGATCCTGATTCATGAGTAATTTGCAGGCAAAGTCGGTTTTAATCTGGTTCAGGTATTCAAATATTGTCATTCCCATATTTTCCCTGAAAAACCGGCACAGCGAACCTTCGGCCATATTCACCAGTTCTGCCAATTGTTTGAGGTTCACTTCCTGGCGATAGTTGTTCATTAAATACTCGTGGATTTTTGCAATCCGCTTATTTGCGGTGGTGAAACGTGTTTTTAGATATTCCTTGCTGGCCAGTTGAAGATGTGAACCGCTTTTTCCGATAATATCCATTATTTTGAAAAAGTGCAACATACGCTCAAATCCTTTCAGGTAGGGCATTTGAAGCATCAGCTCACTTACTTCGTTGAGCGTTTGGCCAACAATCTGAATACCCCGTTCCGACAACGACATGGCTTTGGCCACATATTTAAATTCGGGGAGCGCCAGCAACTGAGAACCCAAAATCTGATCGGTAAACTGAAGAAAGACCATTTCCAAAGTGCGGGACGAAGGGGTTGGCATTTCCTTGTCTGCAATCCACACATGCGGCAGGTTGCGACCGATAAATACCAAATCGCCCGGTTGAAACTCTTCGATTGAGTCGGCCACAATCCGTTTGCCCGAACCCTCGGTTATAAAGCTGATTTCGTAGTTGTTGTGATAATGCCAGGTACTTTTCTCCAGGTTATCCTGAAAAATTCCAATGAAAAAGGATTCATCATGATTTCGAATTGTTTGCTCAAAATGCGCTGGCATGGTAGTATTAATTATACAAAATAAACTATAAATGTGAATATTGCACCGAAATTAGTAAAAATAGGTGTAGGTTTCAAAAAGTTCGTATTCTATTTTTGACCTGTCAGTTTGATTACTAATAATTAAATCAATAAATATGAATGAGATACTTGAAAAATTGCTTGAAGCGGTAGAATTTGGTAAAGTTGACCAAAAATCGCCCTATCCCCCACAACTCAGGGGAATGGACGGCTCGCATGAACTAACAATCAAAGCCATTGAAATCGGTATCAATCCTCAGCAAATACTCGAAAATGCTTTGATTCCGGCCATGGCAAACGTTGGTAAAAAATTCTCCGAAAACAAAATATTTGTTCCCCAAATGTTAATGTCGGCAAGGGCAATGGGCGCATCCATGATTCAGTTAAAGCCCTTTTTTGCATCGGGCGATATAAAAACCAAAGGAACTTTCATTATCGGAACTGTGAAAGGCGACTTGCACGATATAGGTAAAAACCTGGTTGCCATGATGGTAGAAGGCGGTGGCTGGACAATAGTTGATTTGGGTGTCGATGTTGGCCCCGAGCGGTTTATTCAGGCACTGGAAAGCAATCCAGGCGCTTTTGTTGGATTGTCGGCGCTTTTAACCACAACCATGGTGAACATGGGCGAAATTGTATCGAGCATAAAAGCCCAATTGCCCGAAACAAAGATTCTTATCGGTGGGGCTCCGGTCAACGACGATTTTTGTCAGAAAATTGGCGCCGATTTCTATGCCCCCGACCCGCAACGGGCAGTAGAATACTTGAATAGAATTGCTTCATGAAGTATAAAAACTTAATCATAACCAATCCTGAAGATTTGATGTTTGGGATGGCGCCAAACCCGGTAAAAACCCGGCGGGGATTGGAAATTGGTGGCGGACAGGTTTATGCCGAGTTGAATTTTACCCTGCTGGTAATGAGTATCAACGAAAGTACTTTGCCACAGGTTTATTCGCACTATCGCGAAATAGTTGAGGGAGCCCTGGAACGGGCGCTGCATCTGGAATCGAAGGGGGTCGTTCTCGAACTTGAAACACTTTTGGAGATGACGAAAACACCGCAAATCGGGATTGAGATCGTTAAGATCATGAACGAAATCTGCGAAAAATACTATCAAAACCATGGGCTTGCCTGCGAAATCCGACTTACTCCAAACGACTTGCGCGAGTTTGAAAGACCGGCCAAACAACGTACTTCGCAATATCTTGAGCCCATGTTCGAACTTTTTGAAGGAGGTTGCATGGAAGGTGGCGATTTGCTGTCGATTGAAAGCACCGGCGGAAAAGAAGTTTCGGATGAGGCGCTGATGATGTGCGATGTGAAAGGAATGGTTTTCGCACTGGCTGTTTTGGGTGTCAGGGATATGCAGTTTCTGTGGAAAAAAATTGTTGCAGTGGCCAATAAACATGGTAAAATTGCTGCCGGCGACTCTGCCTGCGGATTTGCCAATACTGCAATGGTTTTGGCTGAGAAGAAATACATTCCGAAAATATTTGCAACACTAGTGCGTGTAATTTCGGTTGTCCGTTCAATCGTAGCCATGGAAGAAGGCGCTGTTGGCCCTGATAAGGATTGTGGATACGAAGGCCCTTTCCTAAAGGCAATTACCGGTATCCCTATTTCGATGGAAGGAAAAACGGCTGCCTGTGCCCACCTCAGTCCGCTTGGAAATATTGCCTCGGCCTGTTGTGATTTGTGGAGCAATGAATCGGTTCAAAATATAAAATTACTTTCGGGAATGGCGCCAACAGCTTATTTGGAGCAACTGGAGTACGATGCCCGTTTGATGAACGAGGCATTGAAAGCCGGAAAACTGCACCGCGATGTTTTGCAGCAATTGCTGGTTTCGTCTGATGTTTACACCGATCCGCAGGCTTTAATACTGTCGCCGGTTAACGTTATCCGGATTTCCAAAGAACTGGTAAAAGGCGATTCGTATGTGGCAAACGCCAAAAACGGTGCACTTGCCGCCCTCGATATTATTGAAGAAGCGCTGCAATGGGGGAAAATGAGACTTTCGGAATTGGAAACCAGCTACCTGCCAATACTTCGCGAAGATTTAAACAGCATTCCGGAAAACGAAAGCGAGTTTATCGAAATGATGCTTCCTTTGGTTGACGGGAGTAAATTTACACCGACAGAATACGGACTATAATCAGCCTCTTGATACCACAAAGGCACATAGAACATATAGAAACAAAAATGAGAAGTGGGTTAAGGGAAAACAACTGCAATCATCAAATTGCTTGGCAATAAGGCCCGCAACGAGCAATTGGCGGTGATTATCAACGAATTTGTAAAGGTATCAATCGATGGGCTTACAATCAAGCAGGCTTCTGATAATGGTACTGTTTTCGAAATTTCAGGCGGATGTATTTGTTGTTCGGCCAAAGGATTTTTCAGGGAAAACCTGGAACGGACCATCCAGGCTGAACATTATTCCAGAATAATCATCGAACCCAGCGGATTGGGCGGCATCGACATGGTTTCTGAAATTGTTGGTACCAATCCCGATCTCTGCCTGATGCCGGTTATTTGCCTGGTCGATATCGTTGGCATTGAAAATCCCCGCCTTCAACTCAATCCGATATTCAGAATGCAAATATCAAAAGCAAATGTTATCGCTTTCAGTAAATGCGACTTGCTGACAAATACAATTCATCAGGAACGTTTGATCGAACAGTTTAAATCGTCTTTCCCCGAAAAACAAAACTGCCTTATTCAATCAGCAAACCTTTTTAAAGAATTGATGAATACCGGCTCCCGTTTAAAGGAAGTAGAAAATAAATATATGTTACTTTTCGATTCAAAGCAGGATTTGACTGACGGCAATTACCAGGAAATGAATTACAAGTTTGAGTCTGCTCCGAAAAGTCCTTTGACCCCCTAACCCCCAAAGGGGGGACTTCCTAATTCAATGATTTTCAGATGTTCCCCTTTGGGGTTAGGGGTCAAACAGATGAAAATTATTGAATTTCCGACTTTTCGGAGTAAG
>CAMTWS010000023.1:0-15820 GCA_947085485.1 uncultured Prolixibacteraceae bacterium | reverse complement strand
GATTTTCTGTTAAAAATGTGGGATCCTGCCCTGAAAATGGCGAAACAGGATGTGAATGAAATGCAGGCCATTATCGATAATGAAGGTGGCAAATTTAAACTGGCTTCCTGGGATTGGTGGTATTACAACGAAAAACTGAAAATGAAGAAATTCAGCCTCGATGAAAATGAGGTTAAACCTTATTTCAGCCTCGATAATGCCAAAACAGGTGTTTTCTATGTTGTTGAGAAACTATACGGATTGAAATTCATCAAACGCGATGATCTGCCAACTTACCACGCTGAAGCAGAAGCTTATGAAGTGCAGGAAGCCGACGGATCGTTTTTAGGCGTGCTTTACATGGATTTCCACCCGCGCGATGGTAAAAGGGTCGGCGCCTGGTCAACCGGTTTTCGCAGCGCTACATACAGAAACGGTGAGCGAATCCCGACAATTGGTTCGATTGTGATGAACTTTACCCGGCCGGCCGGTGATACCCCTGCACTGCTCAGTTTCGACGAAGTTTCAACCTTTTTCCACGAATTTGGCCACGCCCTGCATGGTTTGTTTGCCGATGGACTTTACGATCGCACCGCACGCAGTGTTCCGCGCGACTTTGTTGAACTGCCATCGCAAATTATGGAAAACTGGGCTGCCGAACCTGAAGTGATGAAAGTGTATGCAAAACATTACCAAACAGGTGAAGCAATTCCTGATGTTTTGATAGAAAAACTTGAGAATAGCGGCACTTTCAACCAAGGTTTTATCACGGGCGAATATGTTGCAGCGGCGGTTCTCGATATGGATTTCCACACTACGCCAAATCCTGAAATTGCAGACGTCAGGGATTTTGAAAAGCAATCGATGGCAAAACTCGGCATAATCCCCGAATTTATTCCGCGTTACAGGAGCACCTATTTCCAGCATATTTTCTCGGGTGGATATTCAGCAGGTTACTACGTTTATTTGTGGGCTGGCGTGCTTGACACCGATGCATTCAATGCGTTTAAGGAAACCGGAGATTTGTTTAACCCCGAAATGGCAGCGAAATTCAGGGAACTGCTCGCAAAATCGGGCGCCGATGAGGGAATGAATGTATATAAAAAGTTCCGCGGAAAAGATCCTTCAATTCAGCCGCTTTTGGAGAAGAGGGGGCTGAAATAAAAGCCTCCCCTAACCCCTCCAAGGAGGGGGATCGAAGAAAAAAGAGGTTGCGAGTGCAGCCTCTTTTTTTTAACGCTGTCAGTATTAAAACCCCTTCAACTTCATTATCTCATCCAGCTCTTTCCACTTTTTGCCCTTGCTGAAAACGGCTGCTTCCTCCGGCGAAACCGCATCGATTAAAACCTGGTGTAATCCCAATCGTTTAATCCGTTTCTTCAGAATTGCATTTTCCTTATTTTCTTCGGCAATCATTCCGGCATAAATTACATTGAACCACAATTCTATTTCAGTTGAATGTTCATCATAAAAGCTGCTTAATGTCAAAATCAAATCAAATATTTTTGAATCAACATTTTTGGTTGTGCGATTAAAAATCACTACAAAATCATCGTAAATTTTTTGGGGCCCGAATTTTTCGCTTAGTTCTTTGAGGCGTTTAAAATACTGTGCATCGGTTGGCGCAAACCGTTTTCTGCCGGGCGTTGTAACAAAAACACACCATTCATCGAAGCAGCCTGAATCGAATTCAATGAAACCGCCATTACTGAAATTGTTTATTTTTTGAGGCATTTGGCAACTTTATTTGACTGGTTTAAATTTATTCAAAAGTAAAATCGACAAGTATTATTTCTGATTTTCCAGCTGTTTTAACAGGCGGCCCCCACAAACGCAGACCGCTGGTTACAAAGAAATGTGTGTTTCCAATTTTCTTATAACCCCAACTCAATTCATACAACCGGCCAATGATGAAGTTTAGAGGGAAGAGTTGCCCATTATGAGCATGCCCTGAAAACTGAACGTCAACCCTTGTCCGGCTTACCTCCTGAAGCTGCGTTGGACGATGATCCAACATGATTGCGGGAAGATCAAAAGTAGTATTCTGCAAAATATCGTTTATCGTTTTACGTCTCCTAAAATGCTGATCATATCTGCCGGCCAGATAAAATGAATTGTCGATTTTTATAATTGTGTCGTAAAGAATTGTTATTCCCGCATTTCCGAAAAAAAATCCTTTTTCCTGTCTGCCATAAAACTCATGATTCCCCACAACTCCAAAAGACCCATATTTCGTTTTAATATTTCTGAATGCCGATTCAATTTCTATTGTTGTTTCGTTTTCACTATCACCTTCAACAATATCGCCTCCGAACAAAAGAATATCGGGTTGCAATGCATTTACTTTTCTGACAAATTGCTCTATAAAACGAAGGCTTGTATTTTGCTGAATGTGGATATCGGCAACAAAAGCAACCCTCAATTTATCAGTTTGTGAATCCCTTTTAGGAAGCGTAACCTTATAATCAGAAACACGAATGGTATTCAGGTTTATTGCGCCTCCAATTACTACCGCGACCGATAATAAAATCATTGAAGAAAAAGTGTAAAACCTGAATTTAAAACTTTTTCTTGTTTCAATTGAAACAATCCGGAACAGGAGATTCAGTAATAAAAATAAATCGAAAACAAGAACCGACAGGAACAAATATAAAAAGAATGGCATAAGATAGCCGGCCACTGTTGAAAGCAGTTGCATTGGCAAGTTCATATTATCATCGCGTAAACTCTGAACCAGAGGATAAACGACAGCTAACAGAACATAAATAAAAGTGTACCAAAGTTTATAGCCTTTGCCAATAAACAGATGATTTATGCGGAAAAAAACATAAATGTTTGGAATTGTGTATGCCAGTGTAAGATAGAGAAAAAACATTTGCCCAGTTTTTTTAAAAATTAAAGTCGTCGAAGATATAAAATTTCTGACAATTGAATCAAATCGAAACAACCAGTAAGGAAAGTTTTTAGCAATAAAAACCTTCAAATTCGGCAATTGAATTACCAGCAGGCAAATAAAAAAGGGAACAACTTTTCAGTTATTCCCTTTCGTGGGGAGTGATGGATTCGAACCACCGAAGGCGTCGCCAATAGATTTACAGTCTACCCCATTTAGCCACTCTGGAAACTCCCCAATATTTTTAAATAGAGCCGAATCTCAGATTCGAACTGAGGACCCCGAGATTACAAATCACGTGCTCTGGCCAACTGAGCTAATCCGGCTTATTTTTGTTACAAAATTTGTACAGAACGGTTGCTGTTTTTCAATTTCAGCGGCGCAAAGAAAAGCATTAATTTTTGAATCTGCAAAACTTTTCAACCTGTTAACTTTCTTTTTTTTATAAAAAAAAGTGGGTAAGCTACCTGTGTCACACCGCTACAACCGCCTACCCTTGCTGCCTTCCGACTCTGGGGGGTTTCAGCAGGAGCTGATTGCACAGGACTTACCCGCCGCAAAAGTAGAAAAATTTAGTTTACATCCAAACAAAAAGAACGGACCGTGTAATTTTACACTTTTGGCAATTACGAATATTGCTGAGAAACAATGACAACAATTATTAAACTTCACCAGAAAACGGTACATTACAAAAAAAAATAGATTTATATTTGTCAAAACTTAACTTTTAAAAACAAATTATCATGGAAGAAAAAACTGCATCAATTTGGAAATCCTCGCTCATTTCGGGTGTTTATCTGGCAATTGTTTTGATTTTAATCTCGGTAATTTTTTATGTTATTGGCAACCCCTTTTCAAAAGTTGCACAATACTCAATGTATCCAATAATGATTGCCGGAATTATCTGGGCGCAATTAAGTTATAAAAAAACGCTTGGCGGAACATTAACTTATGGGCAAGCCGTTGGGGTTGGTGTTTTAGCCATGGTTTTTGCATCGGTAATTTCGGGTATTTATACTTATTTGCTTTATGCAGTTATCGACCCGTCATTACAGGAACAGTTGAGAATATATACCGAAGAACAAATTATCAAGCAAGGGAAAGTGCCTGAAGAACAATTGGAAATGGTGGTTAACATGGCCACAAAATTACAGACACCTGCAGTTATGTTTGTTATGGCAATCGCGGGAGGCGCTTTTATTGGTTTAATTATATCATTAATAACCGCTATTTTCATTAAAAAGAATCCTTCTGACGAAGTTCCTGAATAAATTTCAAAAACATATATGGATATTTCCATCGTAATTCCCCTTTTTAACGAAGAAGAGTCTCTCCCTGAATTGGCAGCCTGGATTGACAAAGTAATGCGTGAGAATAACTTCTCGTACGAAATTATTATGATCGACGATGGCAGCAAAGACAATTCGTGGCATGTGGTTGAAGAACTCCAGGCCAAAAATGCATTTATCAAAGGGATAAAATTCAGGCGGAATTACGGAAAATCGGCAGCTTTATTTTGTGGGTTCGATGTGGCGCAGGGCGATGTGGTTATTACCATGGACGCCGATTTGCAGGACAGCCCCGATGAAATACCCGGACTGTATAAAATGATTGTCGAAGACGGGTACGATTTAGTTTCGGGTTGGAAGAAGAAACGTTTCGACCCGGTTTTAACGAAAAACATTCCAAGTAAAATTTACAACTTCACGGTGCGCCGCATTACAGGCATCAAACTTCACGACATGAACTGCGGGTTAAAAGCCTACCGCAAAAATGTAATTAAAAGCATCGAGGTTTATGGCGAAATGCACCGCTACATACCGGTTTTGGCAAAATGGGCCGGCTATAAAAACATTGGCGAAAAAGTGGTAAAGCACAGCGAACGCAAATACGGGATTACAAAATTTGGCATGGAAAGGTTTATTCGCGGCCCGCTCGATTTATTGTCGGTTACATTTATTTCGCGCTTTGTAAAACGGCCAATGCACTTTTTTGGAATACTTGGAATTATTATGATATTCATTGGGGTTGCTGCTTCGATTTGGCTTGGAATTCAAAAAATAATAGAGTTACAGCATGGAGTGGTGGGAAAACTAATTACCAACAGCCCGTATTTCTATATAGCGCTTACTTCGATGATAATTGGCGCACAGTTTTTTATGGGGGGATTTATGGGAGAACTGATATCGCGCAGCGCCAGCGAAAGGAACAATTACCAGATAGAAAAAAGAACGTTCGAATAACATAATTTGCCAAACACGAAATGATTGAAAAAGAAATTCAGTTCAGAAAAAAAAGAGAAATAAGCGACATTTTTACCGATTCTTTTGAATTTATAAAGCAGGAGTACAAACCGGTTTCGAATTTGGTTTTAATTTATGTTTTGCCATTTTTAATACTTTACGGGGTTGTCCAGGTTTATCTTCAGAAAAACGTCATCAGCAAAATAGATTTTACCGACACAGAAACACTGCTTGCCAATATTGGCCCTGTTTATCTGAATGTTTTCCTTTTTGCACTTTTTGGGCTATTCGTGCAATCTCTTTTAATTGCAACCTATTACTCATACATCGCAGTTTATGTAAAAAAAGGAAAAGGTAATTTCGACCTTTCTGAAATTACTCCTCTTCTTTTTTCTAATGGATTACTTGCAATTGGAGCCAGTCTGGTTATTTCCATTTCGGTTATATTTGGATTATTCCTTTGTATAATTCCGGGAATCTACTTTGCAAATACTTTCTCCTTAGCTTTTATCATCATTATTTTCGAGAAAAAAGGTATTGGAAATGCGTTAATACGCTCAACGTTCTTGGTAAAATCGGAATGGTGGAATACCTTTCTTATTAATATTGTTGGTATTATCATGATTTGGGCTGCCAGTTTCATCATGTCTATTCCAATGTTGTTAACCGGATTATCGGTAAATATTTTTAACCCGGTTAAAACTCCTGTTGAATTTCCTGATTGGTATTGGATGGTTATAGGAATGTCAACCGTAGTTTCGTCCGTTTTATACATTATTCCATATACTTTCCTGGCATTTCAGTATTTTAATCTCGATGAAAGGACCAAAACTATTCAACCTACACAAAACCATTAACCCTGAATAAATCAGAAATTATATTTTCCACCTCCAATTACTTCAATAAGAAGCGATTTATATTCTGAAATTATATTCGACATAATCTGTTTAACCGAAAGCACCTGATTTATTTGGGCAGAAACCTGTCCGATTTCGAGTTCGCCATTTTCCAAATCACCTTCAAACATTCCCTTTTTTGCACGGCCTTTTCCCAAAAGTTCTCTCAATTCTTCAGCGGTTGCACCTTTTTGTTCGGAAATGTTCACCTGTTGAAAAAAGTGGTTTTTTACCAGTCGCACAGGTGCCAGTTTTTTAAGCGCTAATTTGGTAGCACCCTCCCCTATTTCACAAACCAGTTTTTTAAAATCGGGGTGCGCCGACGACTCTTCTGAAATGGCAAACCGTGAGCCGATTTGCACTCCATCGGCGCCCAATGCCATTGCGGCCAGCATCGATTCTCCCGAAGAAATTCCACCGGCAGCAAGCAGTGGCAAACGGGTTGCTTTTCGCACCGATGGAATCAGTGTAAGCGTTGTGGTTTCTTCTCTTCCGTTGTGGCCACCGGCTTCAAATCCTTCGGCAACAATGGCGTCAACCCCGGCAACTTCGCACTTTTCGGCAAACAGTGAACTTGAAACCACGTGCACAACTTTAATTCCCCTTTCTTTTAGCCAGCCTGTCCATAGTTTTGGACTACCGGCTGAGGTAAAAACAATTTTAACTTTCCGGTTTGCAATTATTTCCATTATTTTATCCAGTTCAGGATACATCAACGGAACATTTACCCCAAAAGGTTTTGAGGTAGCATTGCTTGTTTTTATAATGTGTTCGTCCAGTACTTCGGGGTGCATCGAACCGGCGCCAATCAACCCCAGCCCGCCGGAATTGCTCACTGCCGAGGCCAGTTTCCAGCCCGAACACCATACCATTCCGCCCTGGATTATTGGGTATTGAATTTCAAACAATTCACAAATTCGATTCATTACTTTTTCGTTACAAATTTTACAGATTTCGTTTTACACACCATCGCTGGTTGCATTTCATACTCATAACAAATAAAAACACCAGACCAAAATGAGAAACATGAGTAATTGCAAATGCAAAACTGTCAATAATTGATGCTTTAAACTCACCGTATGATTTTGCAAAACTTGAATGAACAATGCCCCGAAAAAACAGTTCTTCGCCTATTGGGCTGAATATCATTCCTGTGAAAGAAAAAATCCAGAAGTAAATATTTCTGTCGTGGTTATTTAATTCTGCCTGAATATTGTACGATCTGCCAATATAATTATACCAATTGTTAGATGTGTTGCCATAAAACAAATCGCCGATATAGTATAAAATAATACTAAAAAGAATTCCGGAAAGAAACGAAACAATCATTATCAAAGCGATGGAACTGTAACTGCCCGTTACGTTGGCGTTCAGTACCATTATGAATCTTGGAATACAGACAATAAGAATCAGAAAAAGCCCGAACTTCCAATTAAAACTAAAAAATTTGTTCCAAAACGGTTTAAGTTCAGCTACCATAAAATAAAAAATTTTCTGCTTTTTGTTTTTCCGAATCACTGTAGCTATTCAACCGACTGAATATTTTCTTCCAGCAATGTGATGAGCTTCTCCTTAGTAAGGCGCCGAAAAATCTCACCCTCCTTGGCAATCGAAATGGTACCTTTTTCCTCGGAAACAATAATACAAACAGCATCGCTGTTTTCGGTAATTCCAATAGCGGCGCGGTGGCGTAAACCCATGCTTTTATCGATTTCCTTTTGTGTTAACGGCAAAATACATCCCGCTGCGGCGATGCGGTTTCCTCGAATAATAACAGCTCCATCATGCAATGGGGAGTTTTTAAAAAAAATAGTTCGAATCAACGACGACGAAATTTTAGCATTGAGCCTTTCTCCTGAATTTACCTGGTCGTTTAGTTCCAAAGTGTTGGTTATCACAATTAAAGCGCCTGTGTGCGATTTCGACATGGAAACACAGGCATCGACCAAAATATCAATCTGCTCCTGGTTAATCGTCCTTTTCTTTCCCGTCCCCATAATCAAATCAAGACCGAGAACTTTGTTCATATTATAATGAGTGCCGATAAAAACAAGGAATTTTCTGATTTCAGGGTGAAAAACAATAATCAACGCCAACACACCAACACCGATAAACTGGCCCATAATCGATCCAATAAGTTCCATGTTGAGTAGTTTTACAATTAGCCAGAAAAGATACAACGAAAACAATCCGATAATAATATTAAAAGCCACAGTTCCCTTTAACAACCTGTAAAGCTGGTAAAGTAGCAGAGTCACCAATAATATATCGATAAAATCGAGAAACCGGATGGTAATAAATGCCATCATATTTTTATTGTTGCTTTAATTTCACAAAAAATCTTTATTGCTTCAACTGCTTCTTTCACATCGTGCACCCGCAGAATATCGGCGCCTCCCATTAATGCCAGAGTATTTGCCACAGTTGTACCGTTAAGCGCAGTTTCCGGGGTAATTTCAAGCGCCTTCCAAATCATTGATTTTCGGCTTAAACCTACCATAACCGGCAACTGAAAAACTTTAAACGCATCTAACCTGTTGAGTAATTCGTAATTATGGTCCAGCGTTTTCCCAAAGCCAAAACCCGGATCAATAATAATATCTTCAACACCTAATTTTGTCAATCGCTTAACTTTTTCGCTGAAATAGTTCCCAATCTCTTTAATTACATCTTCATACTGAGGATTTTCCTGCATCGTTCCGGGAGTTCCCTGAATGTGCGATAAAATATACGGAACCCTCAGTTTGCCAACTGTCTCAAACATTTTCAAATCAAGTGAACCACCGGAAATATCGTTAACCATTACCGGCCCTATTTCGTCGATAATCCGAACTGCAACCCACGACCGAAAGGTATCGATTGAAATCGGGACTTCAGGAAAATTCTTCCGAATAGCTTGAACTGCCGGCAATAATCTCTCCAATTCAATTTTTGTTGAAACCATTTGTGAACCTGGTTTTGTTGAAACCCCGCCAATATCGAGTATGTTAACACCATCATTTACCATTTTTTCAACCGAAGTAAGCATTACTTTTTCGTCCTCCATTTTTCCGCCATCATAAAACGAATCGGGAGTGACATTAACAATGCCCATAACAATCGGAATAGTGAAATCAATCTCTTCACTACCAATACTAATCTTGTTTTTCCGTTTAAGGAACTTGCCCGCCGATTGGCTAATCAACATGCGTTCGATGCTTTTTAGTTAAACAATTGAAAGAACACAAATGTAAAACAAAACGGTTCAAATTTCTCATTTTTTAATACTTTTATGCCACATTTAAAAATAGAAATGGAAAAAACAAATCAGCAATACGACAAGGTAATATCAATATGCCGCGACATATTTTCGCGTAAAATGAACGATTACGGGACCGCCTGGCGCATACTTCGGCCGGTTTCGTTAACCGACCAGATTTATATTAAAGCCCAGCGAATCAGGAGCATCGAAGAAAATGGAGTTACCAAAGTTGACGAAGGTATCAGGCCCGAATTTATTGGAATTATCAATTATGCCATCATGGGTTTGATTCAGCTTGAACTTGGCCCATCGGATGCAGAATTGGATCCGTTAGAAACACTGACTTTGTACGACAGGTATTTCAATCAGGCTAAAACACTGATGCAGGCTAAAAACCACGATTACGGCGAAGCCTGGCGAAATATGCGGATTAGCTCGTACACCGATTTGATTTTGATGAAACTGAAACGTACCAAACAAATTGAAGACAACCAGGGAAAAACAATTGCTTCGGAGGGGATTGACGCCAATTACCTCGACATGATAAACTACGCAGTTTTTGCAATGATAAAAATTGAATTTGAAACACACTAAACAAGGTTAAAATGAAAGTTATTAAACACATCGCCAGAGTTTTATTGGGTATCACTTTTATTTTTTCCGGATTTGTAAAAGGAATCGATCCCTGGGGATCGGCTTATAAATTCACCGATTATTTTAATGCAATGGGCTTTGAATGGCTTATTTGGGCGGCTTTCCCGATGGGGGTTTTTCTGGCTTTTGCCGAATTTACAATAGGGGTTGCCTTGCTTTTTAACGTTTTTATTCGCCTGTTTTCGTGGCTTGCATTTCTGTTTATGGCTTTCTTTTTACCACTCACACTTTGGGTGGCCATAAAAAATCCGGTTACCGATTGCGGCTGTTTTGGCGATGCTTTGGTGATTTCGAACTGGGAAACTTTTTATAAAAATATTGCACTGATGGTTTTTGCCCTCGTCGTACTTAAATACCGAAATGTTATGACTGGGTTTCCAGGTAAAAAACCGGGATTTGCCCTTGGCGGCGCTACTGTTTTAGCGTACATAGCAATTGTTTTTTACTCATATAACCATGAACCGATTCTCGATTTCAGGCCATACAAAGTAGGTGTAAATATTCCGGAAGCAATGAAAATACCTGAAAATGCGCCAAAAGAGGTTTACGAAAACACTTTTTACTATAAGAACAAAAACACGGGCAAGGTCGAAAAATTCACCGAACAGAATTATCCGTGGCAGGACACTTTAAATTGGGTATATGAAAACATGGAATCGAAAGTAATTCAGAAAGGTTACAAACCCCCTATTCATGATTTCAGCATACAATCTGCCGAAGGTGATAATGTTGTCGATTTTTTTATTTACGAAAAAAATTATGTGTTCATACTCGTAGCATACAATCTCGATAAATCGAGCAGAAAACCACAGGAAAAAATCAACAAACTGGCAGTCTGGGCAAAAGAAAGCGGGTTGTCTTTTATCTGCCTGACCTCATCTTTGCAAGATCAATCGGCTGCATTTGCCCAAGAAACAGGTACGCCCTACGAATTTTTTAACTGCGACGAAATTACATTGAAAACCATCATCCGGTCGAACCCGGGATTAATTGTTATCAAAAATGGAACAATTTTGAAAAAATGGCATTACAACGATATTCCCACGCCGGAGGAGTTTATGAAGGAGTTTATGAAGAATTGAATGCTTGAATGCATGAATGCGTGAATAGAAGGATGAGGAATAGGGTGAATGGGTGACGCGATTTTTAATCGCGTTATAAGAAAGAGTGAATAAATAGTTAATTGTTTTTATTAATCAAACTCAATTCAATTTGTTACCATTCAATCTGCTAAATTTGCATTCGTTTTTAAAAATATCTAATAAACTATAATTCAGGAATATGAGACAAAAAATAGTTGCAGGAAACTGGAAATGCAATACCACTTTGCAGGAAGGTATTGAACTGGCAAAAGCTGTTGACGCAATTGTTGTTAACGAAGGGGCAAAAGATGTTGTGGTAGTTTTGGGAACTCCATTCACACACATTACAAAAGTAGTTGAAACAGTTGATGCCGGCAGGATTGGCGTTGCTGCGCAAAATTGTGCCGCCGAAGCCAAAGGCGCTTTTACAGGCGAAGTTTCGGCTGATATGGTAAAATCGACCGGGGCAAATTACGTAATCCTTGGTCACTCGGAGCGAAGGGAATATTACGGCGAAACCAGCGAAATTTTGAATAAAAAAGTGGCTTTGGCGCTTAAAAGCGGGTTAACTCCGATTTTCTGCTGCGGCGAGGCATTGAGTATTCGCCAGGCCGAAACCCACAACGAATATGTGAAAAACCAACTCGACGAAACTATTTTCAACCTTTCGGCTGAAGATTTCAAAAAAGTAGTAATTGCCTACGAACCTATATGGGCAATCGGAACCGGTGTTACTGCAAGTTCGGAACAGGCTCAGGATATGCATGCCAATATCCGCGCAGCTATAACTGCAAAATTTGGCGCTGAAATAGCCGAAGGAACTGCAATTTTGTATGGAGGTAGCTGCAATGCTAAAAATGCAAAGGAATTGTTTGCCAACAAGGATATTGACGGTGGATTAATTGGCGGCGCTTCTCTGAAAGCTGAAGATTTCATCCATATCATCAATGGATTCTAAAATAAAATTCCGCGATCAATTTTTATTGGTCACAAAATAAAAGTATTTATTGAGGCTGTCAAAAAAGCTCTGGTCTCTGCCAAACTCGTCACCCTGAATTCATTTCAGGGTCTGTTGTTCAATGCGATGAGATCCTGAAACAAGTTCAGGAAGACGGGGGCAGAAGCTTTTTGGACAGCCTTTTTAAAGTTTTACCCAAAAATTTCAAACATGGATTACAATAAAATTACAATAAATATCAACCCGTTGGAAGAGTGGTCGCGCGATGTGCTTGTTGCACAGTTGGGCGAAATCGGGTTCGACAGTTTTATGGAAACCGAAACCGGAGTTGAAGCTTTTATCCCGACAACGAATTATCATGAAGATAATCTATTTGAAGTAATAAAATCTTTTGAAGAAGACTTTACATTTGAAGTACATTGTGAAATCATTAAAAGCCAAAACTGGAACGAAGTATGGGAAAAAAACTATTTTAACCCACTTGTAATTAACGATGAATGTGTTATCCGCGCCCCTTTTCATACCGATTTTCCAAAGGCAAAATACGAAATAATAATTGAGCCCAACATGGCTTTCGGAACCGGAAACCATGAAACCACCACGATGATGGTTGAAACTATCCTTGAAAACGAGATGAAAAACAAAACTGTTCTCGACATGGGTTGCGGAACCGGAATTCTGGGAATCCTTGCATCAATGAAAGGGGCAAAAAAAATCACGGCCATCGATATCGACGAGTGGTCGTTTAATGGCGCCAATGAAAATGCTGCATTGAATAATATTAAAAACATGGCTGTAAAACAAGGCGATGCAGGTTTGCTGGGAAACGAAAAGTTCGATATTATTTTTGCCAACATTCATAAAAATGTTTTGCTGAACGATATGCCGGCTTATTTCGAAGTTTTGTAACCTGGCGGATTGCTTGTAATGAGCGGCTTTTACACTGAAGATATACCGGATATTAAAGCAAAGGCCGAAAATTTAGGACTAAAAGACAACGGATTCAAATCGAAAAATAACTGGGTGGCATACGCTTTTAGAAAACGAATTTAACCGGCATTGGAACGAAATGCTTGAACTATAAAACGATTTCATTTCTTTTCATTTCCCATATTTCAAGGTCGCGAATATCCTTCCCTTCGATTACAAACCGCAATGCTGTGCAAACAACATGAAATCCCTTATTACCGGCAGCGCCCGGGTTCAAATGCAGAAAATTGAGTTTTTTATCGAAAATCACTTTCAAAATATGCGAGTGACCGCAGATAAATAAGTTGGGAGGGTTGGTGAAAATATCCGGCTTCACCATTCTTTCGTAATGGCCGGGGTAGCCGCCAATGTGTGTAATCCACACATCAACACTTTCGCACATAAACCGCTGGTGCAGCGGATGTACTGCGCGGATTTCATGTCCGTCGATATTTCCGTACACCGCTTTTAAAGGCTTAAAAGCTGCCAAAGAACCGGCAGTTTCAATATTTCCGATATCGCCGGCATGCCATATTTCATCTACTTTTTCGAAAAAAGTAAAAAGTCTGGGATGAATAAATCCGTGTGTATCCGATAAAAGTCCGATTCGCTTCATAAAAAGTGTTATACAAGTTATACCTGAAACCACAAATTAAGGTAAATTTGTATTGCGTTGATCAGTAAATTAATATTTCGAATTCCTTTTTTTAATCCTGCTCAATGTAAATTTTTGTGTTCTTTTTGTGCTTTAGTGAATTAGTGGCAAAAAAACAAGGCCACAAAAACACGAAAACACAAAATTTCACCAATTCCAGTTTTTTGAAGATATTTATAAAAAAGTTTGAAAACTGCGGAAAATATTGAAAGATGAAAAGAGTAGTAATTGTCAGACATGCCAAAGCGGTACCTTACGGGTACGACGATGATTTTACGCGCGACCTTGCCGACCGTGGAGTAAACGATGCGCATCGAATTGGGAAAGAACTGAAAAAGATGGGGATTACACCCGGCGTCATGATTTCGAGCCCTGCCAACCGAGCCATTCAAACAGCAACTATTTTTGCCGAAAACATGGATTTCGACAAAAAAAATATTGTTGAGATTGAACACATATATCATGGATTGACCACTTCAGGGTTTTTAAGCTTAATTCATCAATTACCCGAAGAAGCTAAAACTGCTTTCTTTTTCGGCCATAATCCTGCGTTTCAGTATTTTGCCAGCAACCTGCTCGAACGTTTCAACGACGATATGCCCACCTGCTCAACGGTTGCCATCGATTTTAATGTCGATTCGTGGAAAAAAGTGGAGGCACGCACAGGCAAAAATGCTTTTCATCTGATTCCTGCTATGTATAAGTAATTGTAGTTATGCAAGAACAACAAAACATAGAATGGAAGGAAAGTTGGAGGGATGAATATCTGAAATGGATTTGCGGATTTGCAAATGCTCAGGGAGGAACAATTTACATTGGCATGAATGACAAAGGAGAAGTTGTCGGCATTACAGATGCTAAAAAACTGATGGAAGACCTTCCGAACAAAATTATTTCAAACCTTGGAATTATTTGTGACATTAATTTGTTATCAGAAAGCCAAAAACAATATATTGAGATTACTGTAGAATCATATCCAAACCCGGTTAATTACAAGGGACAATACCATTACAGAAGTGGAAGTACAAAGCAAGAGTTAAAAGGTGTTGCACTGGATAAATTCCTGCTTCAACGACACGGTAAAACATGGGATAGTGTGCCTGTTCCAAAAATAATGGTTGATGATGATGTATTAAATGATTCAAATATATCGTTGTTAGAAAATCTGGATTTAATTGAAGATAATTACCTGATAAGAGCCGGAATTTTGCTTTTTCACTCCCAACCCGACAAGCTTTTTACAGGGTCATTTATAAAAATCGGTTTTTTTACAACGGATGATGACTTACGCTTTCAAGATGAAATTCATGGAAATATATTTCACCAAATTGAAAAAACCCTCGATTTGCTAAAAACGAAATACTTAAAAGCTGAAATCCGGTATGAAGGGGCAAACAGAATTGAAGAATTCCCTTATCCACCTCCTGCTTTTCGGGAAGCACTTTTAAATGCGATTGCTCATAAAGATTATAGCAGTACCACACCAATTCAAATAAGCGTTTACGATAACAAATTGATAATCTGGAATCAAGGACAACTGCCTGAAAACTGGACTGTGGATAAGTTAACAGTAAAGCACCCATCCGTACCTTACAATCCGAAGATTTCGAATGCATTATTCAGAAGCGGGTATATTGAAGCCTGGGGACGAGGCACTATCAACATGATTAACGAGTGTATTAAACGGAATATTCCTTTGCCAAATTACAAATACGATTTTTCGGGTTTTATTGTTGAGTTTATATCCAACTCAGATATGATAAATGAAAACGTTGATGGTGTAAACGAAGGTGTAATTGATGGTGCAAAAGCTATTATAAATGATGGTGTAAATGATGGTGTAAGTGATGGTGTAAAAGACGATATATTATCAATTGTTAAGATTATTGCCGATAACGAAGGTATTAATACTAATAATATTGTTAAAAGAGTTGGGAATAAATCAAAACCAACGATTGAACGATACCTCAGGATAGCACGCAAATTAGATATTATTGAATTTAAAGGTGCAGCTAAATCTGGAGGTTACTTTTTAACAGAAAAAATTAAAAGTATATCCCGATAATGAAAGTCAATTTTATTTGGGACACACTTTAAACTCTGAACTCTAAACTTGAGTCTGCTCCGAAAAGTCCTTTGACCCCCTAACCCCCAAAGGGGGGACTTCCTAATTCAATGATTTTCAGATGTTCCCCTTTGGGGTTAGGGGTCAAACAGATGAAAATTATTGAATTTCCGACTTTTCGGAGT
>CAMTWS010000022.1:0-5160 GCA_947085485.1 uncultured Prolixibacteraceae bacterium | reverse complement strand
GGTTGGCCTTTGTGCCCAAAGTATAACCACAGAGAAGCTAACTGCCCTTCTGGGCAATAAGCCCAGGGAAGATGCAAAACCGGTGGCCGCAAATAATCAAACGGCTTATCTGGCTCAGGAACAACTCAAACAGGTTACCGCTATTTCCTTGTATGAAAAGCCCTGGAACCGATTCAACTCTATCAACTCCCTGTATCCCGGCGGCAACTGTGTCATGGCTTCCATTAAAAAGTCGTACGATTCTTTTGCATCCATTTCCTGAACCGATTCTGTCTGATATTGTGCTGCAACTTTCAGATTGTTATCGGTATTGAATGATTTTCGCGATTCATTGAAGTGATCAATCAAAATATTTCGCGCAATGCGGAAAAGCCAGTAGGCAAAAACTTTGTCTTCTTCCCAGCTGTGACTGTATTTCAATATTTTCAGGAAAACATTTTGTGTCAGATCCCTGCTCATTTCAGTGTCGCCTGTCATCCGCACGAAATACCCGAATACTTGCTTGTAATACCTGTGGTACAATACTCCGGCCGCCTTTTTATCTCCGCGTGCCAGGTGCTTCATCATTATTTCGTCGCTAAACTGCTCAGTCATTCAAATGTAAAATCGGATGTTTTTATTCAATCAACTGTAATCAATACCTGAAAAAAGACGATTGGTTACTCAAGATGTAAATATTTTTTAAAATTCTCTAAAATGAAAGCCGGTTTTTTCGGAATCCACTTCATATTATGTATTTGCTATTCATAGTATGACTCAAAGTCATACTATGAATAAAAAGAAAACAAAAAAGCCGATCCCTTTCGGAACCGGCTTCATATTTCATTTCTACTGCCTTTATTCTTTCTCCCTCTCCCCCGGAGAGGGCCGGGGAGAGGCTACTTAAACGCCTCAATCAAAATCTCCAGAATCTTTTTCCCTGCTGCGGCAACACTTGTTCCCGGGCCAAAAATGGCAACAGCGCCGGCATCGTATAAATATTGATAATCCTGAGCTGGAATAACCCCGCCGCAAATTACCATAATATCGTCGCGGCCCAGTTTTTTAAGCTCTTCTATTACAGCAGGAACTAAAGTTTTGTGGCCTGCTGCCAAAGACGAAACACCCAAAACATGCACATCGTTTTCAACAGCCTGTTTGGCGGCTTCTTCCGGGGTTTGGAACAGCGGCCCCATATCAACGTCGAACCCGATGTCGGCATAACCGGTGGCAACAACTTTTGCACCGCGGTCGTGGCCATCCTGACCCATTTTGGCAATCATAATTCGTGGCTGGCGGCCTTCCATTTCGGCAAATTGTTTCGCCAGCGCCTGAGCTTCCATAAACTCGCTTTTCCCTTGTGCTTCCGATTTATACACGCCTTCAATTGTTCTGATTACTGCTTTGTAACGTCCTGCCACTTTTTCGCAGGCATCCGAAATTTCTCCCAAAGATGCACGTTTTTTTGCTGCATCAATCGCCAACTCCAACAGATTTCCTTTTCCTGTTTCAGCGGCTTTGGTAATTGCTGCCAGCGAAGCCTGTACTTCGGCTTCATTCCGGTTGGCGCGCAAAGTTTTTAACCTTTCAATCTGCGACAGGCGAACTGCTGTATTGTCGATATTCAGAATATCAATCGGATCTTCTTTTTCCAAACGGTATTTGTTGATTCCGACAATGGTTTGCGTTCCGCTGTCGATTTTTCCTTGTGCACGTGCTGCGGCTTCTTCGATGCGCATTTTCGGAATACCTGTTTCTATGGCTTTTGACATTCCACCCAGTTTTTCAACCTCTTCGATTAATGCCCATGCTTTTTGCGCCAGTTCGTGTGTCAGCGTCTCAACATAATACGAACCTGCCCACGGGTCAACCGAACGGCAGATTTCTGTTTCCTGCTGAAGGTAAATCTGGGTATTTCGTGCAATACGAGCCGAAAAATCAGTTGGCAATGCAATTGCTTCATCGAGCGCGTTGGTGTGCAAACTTTGGGTGTGGCCCAGCGCCGCAGCCATCGCTTCAATAGCGGTTCTTCCCACATTGTTAAACGGATCCTGCTCGGTTAACGACCATCCCGAAGTTTGCGAGTGGGTGCGCAGCGCCATCGATTTTGGATTTTTCGGGTTGAACTGTTTTACCAGTTTTGCCCAAATCATTCGGGCAGCGCGCATTTTTGCAATTTCCATAAAATGGTTCATGCCAACGGCCCAGAAAAACGACAAACGTGGCGCAAATGCGTCGATATCCAAACCTGCTTTGATTCCGGTTCGAAGGTAATCCAAACCATCGGCCAGCGTGTAAGCCATTTCAATGTCGGCAGTAGCGCCGGCTTCCTGCATGTGGTAACCCGAAATGGAGATAGAATTGAACTTCGGCATTTTCTGCGAAGTGAACTCAAAAATATCGGCAATAATTTTCATCGAGAATTCGGGCGGATAAATGTAAGTGTTCCGCACCATGAATTCTTTCAGGATATCGTTCTGGATGGTTCCCGAAAGTTGTTCAAGTGTTGCACCTTGTTCCAGTCCGGTGACAATGTAAAATGCCAGAACAGGCAAAACTGCGCCGTTCATGGTCATTGATACCGACATTTTATCGAGCGGAATCTGGTCGAACAGGATTTTCATATCCAGAATTGAATCAATAGCAACTCCGGCTTTACCAACATCGCCTATCACGCGGGGATGATCAGAATCGTAACCACGGTGGGTTGCAAGGTCGAATGCTACCGACAAACCTTTTTGACCTGCAGCGAGGTTGCGGCGATAAAATGCGTTTGATTCCTCAGCCGTTGAAAAACCTGCATATTGGCGGATTGTCCAGGGCTGCATTACGTACATCGACGAATAGGGACCACGAAGGAACGGCGCCACACCGGCAGCATAATTCAAATGTTCCATCCCTTCCAAATCTTCTTTGGTGTAAACCGGTTTTACCGGAATCTGCTCCGGCGTTTTCCAGTTCTTTTCTATTTTGTTTTCGGCATTCCACTTTGCAGTATCTTTTTGCTCAGTAACCGTTTTAACATCTATTTTTTTGAAATCTGGTTTCATAATTTTGTTATTTATGTATCAAGATAAAAAGTATCAAGTATCAAGATTAAGAATGTATCAGGACAAAAAGTATCAAGTATCAGGATTTAAGAATTCAGATGCTTTCTGAAGTGATAAATCATTTTTTGTAGTTCCTGAATCTTTTCAAGATAAATATTCATTTGGTCTTCGGAATAATACTCCAAATCACAAGCGATATAAATTTGAGATTCCAATTCAAAAGCTGACCCATTTGCAATATCAAGAAACCGCGAAAAATCTTTGTCCGAATCCCTGCCCGCTCCTTCTGCAATATTCGACGGAATTGAAATGGCCGCCCTTCGCATTTGAGACGTCAAAACAAAAAGCTCATCCTTAGGAAACTGTTTTGTTAAAATGTATATGTCTTTTACAAATTTGCGCGATTTCTGCCAAGTTGTTAATTCTTTGAAATTATGCATGATATTAATATTAAATGTTTGATAATCTTTTATTTCTCTATTTTCTTTCTTGCTACTTGCATCTATTAATCTTGTGTCTTTCTTTCTTGCTACTTGTGTCTATCAATCTTGCTACTATTTTTTAAATTCCCAGTTTAATTTGATAACCTTCCAACTCTGCAAGTATATTACTTTTCAAATGAATGAAATTGGTAATACCCATTTCTTCCAGTTCTTTCTGACAAGCAGGTACACCCGCAATAACCAGAATTTCATTCTTCAACAGCGGAATAGCTTTTGGCGCCAGTTCGGCATATTCTTCATCGGAGCTGCATAAAACCACCAAATCGGCTTTGGCAGAGCGAGCAGCGGCAACGCCTTCTTCAACTGTGTCAAATCCGTTATTGTCGATTACAATAAATCCGGCAACAGCAAAAAAGTTACAGCTAAACTGTGCGCGTGCTTTGCGGAAAGTGAGGTTTCCGATGGTGAGCATAAACACAACCGGACGTTTACTGGTTTTTGAATAAACATCAGTTGAATATCGCATTGCCTCAAAAGCCTGTGCAGCGCGGTATGGTTTCAAAGTTTCAACGTCAGCGTTTTCATCAGTCAAATCAATGGGTTCGAAAAGAGATCCGTCGAATTCAGCGGTGATAGTTTCGTTGAAATTGGGGAACTGGTTGGTTCCCAGCAGGTTTTCGCGGCGCAAAGCGATGTTTAAATCACGTTTGGCAGCCATTTCCTTTATTTTTTTCTGGATAAATCCTTCGCTGAAAGCAGCAATAAAACCACCTTTTTCCTGAACAGTCAAAAACAGTTCCCACGCCTGGTTTACAAGCGAATCAGTCAGTGTTTCAATATAATATGAACCGGCAGAAGGATCAGTAACTTTATCGAAATACGACTCCTCTTTCAACAGGATTTGCTGGTTGCGTGCCACGCGTTCCGACAAATTGGTGGGCACTTCGTAAATGGCGTTAAAAGGCAATACAGTTATCGAATGAGCGCCACCCAAAGCAGCCGACATCGCTTCGGTTTGTGTGCGGAGCATGTTTACATTCGGATCGTAAATGGTTTTATTGTAGCGGGTGGTTTCGCAGTGTGCTATCATTTTTGCAGAACAATCACTTTCAGGTTGGTATGCTTTTACAATTTGCGCCCAAAGCAAACGTGCAGCGCGCAACTTGGCAATTTCCATAAAATAGTTGTTGCCAATTCCAAAGTTGAATTTGATTGATTTTGCAACATCGTCGATATTCATTCCAATTTCAGTAAGTTGAGTCAGGTATTCAGCTCCCTGCGCCAGTGAAAATGCCAGCTCCTGAACAATTGACGAACCGCTGTTGGCAAAGAATTTACCATGAACAGCAACAACGCGGAAATTAGGTAAAACATTGGTTTTCCCGACTACCGCTTTCAGTTTTGAAAAAGCATCAATTGAAAGTTTACCTTTTAAAACGTAGGTTCCTATAGGGTCGATTGAAGCCGAGGCAAGTACATTTTTATTATCCCATTTACCTTCAGCAACAAATTCTGCAAACATTTCAGCGCATTTGCTTGAATCGTCAGGGCAAACAAGGTTAATTTCGGCGGCTTCCAGACAGATGTCTTTTAACAAAACACCCAAATCCTTTTTGGTAATGTTTTCGCAATTGCTGAAATAAAATCCGAGGGAAGTAACACCTTTCCCAAGAATTTCTAACGCCTTT
>CAMTWS010000021.1:0-33093 GCA_947085485.1 uncultured Prolixibacteraceae bacterium | reverse complement strand
TTAAATCATTGTAAAAATTTATGTGATAAAATCGAACACAAGATTAAAACACATTTATATCTTATTTATTTGCATAAATATGATTCTTTATCGAAAACAAATTCAGATGAAAATGATGAAACAACTGATTTGCCCCATATCAAACGAACATATTAATGAACGTGTTATCAGGTTAAACGCACTTTTGGGGACAATATTGATTGCAGCCGGTTTTGTTTTTAACTCAGTACTTTTCTTTGTTTTCTTAACGGCCGATTTTTATTTCAGGGCATTTACAAAAGCGAAGTATAGCCCCATTAGTTTTTTTAGCCTTCGAATGGCAAACGCGTTAAATCTGAATAAAAAAGAGATTAAAAAAGCCCCAAAGATTTTTGCTGCACGCATTGGATTTTTAATGTCGCTTACAATTACGGTTCTTATGCTGGTTGAATACAATTTGGCCGCGTATGCCGTTGGCGGTATTCTTGTTTTTTTTGCAACACTCGAGTTTGCATTAGCCATTTGCATGGGATGCATTATTTATAACTACATGGTTTTGCCCTTTTACAAACACTAGCTTAATTTCACACACATTCGAGGCATCCTTTTTCGGATGCCTTTTTTTTGATATTATATAGTTATGCCCAACCGTATGACGACAGTGCTTCATGGACAGTGACGCTGTAACTTGACACCAACCGCAAACAAATAACCGAGCGGACTTTTGCACAAGGACAGTTCATTGCAAACTTGACACAGACCGACTTCTTTGGCGACACGCAAGCCGACCCAAATGTTTTTAAAATTTTCCCCACCGCACTTTTTTTAAAACAATTCTCTAACCCGCAAATAAGGATGTTGAAAACTTTTTTGAACGGAAATAACTACAATTCAAAAATACTTTCTACTTTTGACAAAATATGTCAAGATAAAACATTCAAGATTGAAAACAACAGGTGAAATAATTCGGGAGCAACGGGAGAAAAAAGGACTACTCCTCAGACAACTTGCGGCACGATTAGACATTGATGCTGCCATTCTCAGCAAAATTGAAAGGGGCGACAGGAAAGCAACACGGGAGCAAATCTTAAAACTTGCTGACTTGCTTGACTTGAAAAAGGACGAATTGCTCATTCAATATTTAAGCGAAAATATCGCTTATGACATAGCAGACGAAGATATTGCCAAGCAAGCCCTGAAGGTTGCAGAAAAACGGATTGAATACATCAAAAGGAAACGCAAATGACAAACGACAAAATAAAAGAACTAATCACGGCAATGGGGTTTGCAAAGCAACCTCAATCAAAGAATATTTGGAGTAAAAAATATTCCAACCACGATGATTATGTTATTTCGCTTGACTTTGACAAATCAGCGATTGACTACGGAAACAAAATCAATCGTGGAGACGATACCACTTCAAATTTTAGCAATGACGAAAATTTTGTTGTTCTTGAATGTATTGACCGACTGCTTACAAAGGGTTACAAACCACAAGACCTGACACTTGAAAAGAAATGGAAACTCGGACGGAGTGCCAAAAGCGGTAAAGCCGACATAAATGTTACCGATGGAAAAACGGGAAAGACCGTTTTGATTATTGAATGTAAAACATGGGGAACAGAGTTTGAAAAAGAAAAAGACCGAATGAAAGAAACTGGCGGTCAGTTGTTTTCTTATTTCCAACAAAACAAAGCAGCCCGTTTTCTTTGCCTTTACACTTCGCAACTTACAGCCAATCTACTGAAACAGGAAAAGTTTATTGACTATAAAACAGCCATCGTTAAAGTTGAAGACACTGAAGAAGATATACGGAAACAGGATAACCAAATTGAACATACTTTAATTTATCAGAAAGCTACCGATGTAGCGGAACTTGTAAAAGTTTGGCATCATAAAAACAAAAAGCAATTTGATGAGCGTGGAATTTTTGAAGAGGAAGTTGAACCATACAACCCCGGATTTGTTCCGCTTCGTGTCGCCAATCTGAAAGAATTTAATCAGGATGATGCAAAAACAGAATATTATAAGTTTGAAGAAATACTAAGGCACAACAATATTTCCGACCGTTCCAATGCGTTCAACCGTTTTATTTCCTTGGTGTTGGCAAAAATTGTGGACGAAGAAAAACCTGCAAATGGCATTACTGAATTTCAAATCAAGAAAGGCGTTGACACTTCCGAAGAACTTATTGAACGACTACAAACCCTTTACGCAAAGGCAATGCGGGATTACTTGGGTGAAACGGTTATCAATTACACTTTTGAGGAGATTGAACAAATTATCAGTCATTTTCCCCGACAAACTTCAAAGGAAGATTTGAAAAGGATTTATCGGGAATTGAAATTTTACACCAACAACGAGTTTTCATTCAAAGAAATTTACAACAGGGAACTGTTTGAGCAAAATGCAAAAGTTCTTTTTGAAGTAGTTGACCGCTTGCAATACTTCCGTTTTAAATACAATGCGAAAGCCCAGTTTCTTGGCGACTTCTTTGAAGATATGCTGGAAAGCGGTTTTAAACAAAGCGAGGGACAGTTTTTTACACCCACTCCAATCGCCAAGTTTATTGTTTCGGCAATTCCTTTAAGAGAAATAATTGAGGAAAAAATCAAAAACAAAGAGCCGAAAATATTACCAAGTGTTATTGACTATGCTTGCGGAAGCGGACACTTCATAACAGAAGCCATTGAAGAAATTCAGCAGCTTGTAAAATCCTTTGACAACAAGGCACACAAGGACATTGCCTCTTACAAGGAAACAACTAAATGGGCAGCCGATTATATCTGCGGTATTGAAAAGGATTACCGTTTGGCACGGACAAGTCAGGTGGCTTGCTTTATGCACGGTGACGGTGATGCAAAAATAATTTTTGGTGACGGATTAGAAGAACATTTACATCGTCTTCCACAAGCCGTAAAAAGAGGCGAAAACTTTTTGGGCTTTGATGTGTTGGTTGCAAATCCACCTTATACAATCAAGGACTTTAAAAAACACTTGAATAAAGAACGACTACCAAAATATGAATTACTGCAAACAATTAGTGATGACAGCGATGACATTGAGGTAATGTTTGTTGAACGGACAAAACAACTTTTAAAAGATGGCGGATTTGCAGGTATATTTTTACCAAGCACTATTCTGAACAGCACAGGTATTTACACCAAAGCAAGAGAAATAATTTTAAAATACTTTGAAATAAAAGGAATTGTTGAATTTGGCAGCAACACCTTTAGTGCAACAAGCACCAACACTATTGTTCTGTTTATGAAAAGGCGAAGCGAAAAATTCGCAATAGATATGCGTTACATTGCCGAAGATTTGATATTAGGATATGATTTCAAACGACATAACGACTGGGTGGATAATAAAAAATTGCTTCGCAGTTACGTAGAATTGCTGAATTTGAATTACGAAGATTACATCACCCTGCTTTTCAGGGAACCGAATGCAAACATACAGGGAACCGAATTTTATCAGTCATACCTGAAATGGTTTGAAAATCTTACCGAGGTGAAAAACTTTAAGAAAAGTAAAGCATGGGAAAAGATGGATGAGGGGGAAAGAAGAAAAAATCTGAACGATAATTTTCTTGATAACTTATTGGAAATTGAATGTGAGAAGTTTGAATATTTTTTACTCGCCCACATAAAATGCCGAGACGAATCGGCATATCGCCTGAATGTAACCCGAAAAGAAAAATCTGATACGGTTGCAACCAAGGAAATTGAACAAACCACGGTTTATTATCTTAAACCACAGCAAACTCTTATCATTAAATCGGGTAAAGACAACGAAACACAAAAAGCGTTTCTTGGTTACACTTTTAGCGACCGCAGGGGCTACAAAGGTTTGGATATGAAAAAAGATGCAAGCGGAAAGGAAATTACTAAACTCTATGACAAAGATAATTTGCGTAATCCTGAAAAAGCAAACACATACATTTATAAAGCGTTCAAAGAAGAAGCAATAACTGAAATTCCAGAAACTCTTAAAGAACATATCACCCCGATAAATCTTGTTGATACTTTTGATTTTCTAAGAGTAGTTTTTGATAAACAAATCTACACTTCTCAATTGAATACAATAGGAAATTCTAACTCATTCAAATGGCCTGTAAAAAGGGTTGAGGATGTATTGATTAAAATTAAAGGAGATGATACTAAGGTTGAAAAGGGGAAATGGAAGCAAACAGGAAAATACCCTGTAATTTCTCAAGAAGTTGAATTCATAAGCGGCTATGTTGGAGCAGAATTCAAACCCATTTCCGATATTCCAGTAATAGCTTTTGGAGACCACACAAAAATATTCAAGTATATAGATTTCCCATTTGTAAGAGGTGCTGATGGTGTTCGGTTATTGAAACCAAATAATGATTTTATTCCCAAAGCCTTTTATTATATCTGTCAAATTCTCCGAATTGAGGGAAGCCAGAAATATAGCAGACATTTCAAATTCCTTTCTCAATTAGCAATTCCAGTTCCCCCAAAAGATGTGCAGGACAGAATTGTTAAGGAAATTGAAAAGGTTGAGAAAGATGAAAGCAAAGCGATTTCGCAAAAACAAAATGCTATAACAAAAATTGAAACAAGTATCAGGGCAATTAATAATCAGGAAACCATTGGAAATATTGCAAAACTTCGTTCTGAAAAAGTAGAACCGCAATCATTAAAGGAAGAAACAGGAAATTATATCGGCTTGGAGCATATTGAAAGCAATACCGCTAAACTTGTTGCAAATTGGCAGCCAACAATAAATGCGACAATTAAAAGCACTAAAAATAAGTTTTACAAAGGAGATTTACTTTATGGGAAATTGCGTCCATATTTAAATAAGGTATGGATTGCTGAATTTGAAGGGTATTGCTCAACGGATATTTTGGTTTTACAAACCGAAAGTCCTATAGTGCTTAAAAGAATTTTATTAAGCGAG
Organism: uncultured Prolixibacteraceae bacterium; assembly: GCA_947085485.1. GTDB lineage: Bacteria > Bacteroidota > Bacteroidia > Bacteroidales > Prolixibacteraceae > Draconibacterium. The sequence continues at coordinate 28,182 of CAMTWS010000021.1, read as the reverse complement.
GATTTTGTAAAACGCACAACTTCCTTGATGAAAGGAATGAGTTTGCCCCGATTGGAGGTAAAGCAATTCAAGGAAATGAAAATTCAATATCCATTACAGGTTGAATTAAAGAATACAGAAAAAAGCTTTGCAACGCTTGACAAAGAAATTATGAGTGCAGAGGAAGTATTAATAAGAGCCGTTGAACGAAAAATGGAAATTTTAAAAACAAATTTGAAATAAATGCATCAGAAAAATATTAAATCATGAATAACGACATCATCTCCCTGCACGAAACATCTGCCGGTATATGGCAGGCAAAATACAGAGGAAATTACGGAACATACACTATCAAAATAAAAATGGATGGAAACAAAACAGAAAGTTTTTCCTGCTCCTGCCCAAGCGATTATTACCCTTGCAAACATATTGCAATCATTAAGAATGCCGTTGACAACCGCATTGCAGAACATAAGGCAAGCCCCAAAGAAAATGAAATAACGGTTGAAGAACTGTTAAGAAATGTTCCTCATAAGGAGTTGATTGATTTTATTGCCCGGCAAGCTAAATTCAATCCGGATTTTACGAATAAAATTCTTTTGGAATTTCTGCATAAATCAAATAATAAGCAGGAAAGCAATTATGCCGGCATTTTGCGTAAAGCATTGCAAAAAGTTCATTTTGATTATGATGATTTATATGAATACCTCGATGATGTAATAGAGATAGATATTCTGGATGAATGGTTTGCAAAAGCGAAAGAATATATTTCTCAAAACCGTTTTGATGAAGCCATTTCAATTTGTAAAGCATGTATTGAGGAGTATGCAGAATGGATGGAGGAAATTGAAAATGATATTATTGAGTACATAGATATCACTTATCAGGAAAAACCTTTTCAACTTTTATCAGAAATTGCATCAAAGCCAGAAATAAATATCAATGAATTGTTTCAATATTGCATTACAGAAATGCGTAAAAAAAAATATGCCGATTCCTATATGTATGATGGGTTCAATAACCTCTTAATGGAACTTGCCCGGAAAGAAAACAACGCCAGTGAATTTATTGCTTTGCAGGATACGTTACTACAAAATGTTACGGACAAAAGTTCTTATGAAGCACAAAAAATAATTGAAAGGAAAATTGAATTTTACAGAAAAAGCAATCAACCGGAAACAGCATGGCAACTTGTTTCAGAAAATATACAAATAGAGGGGTTTCGCAAACAAGTGGTTGAACAAAAAGTAGCAGACAAAAATTTTACGGAAGCAAAAAAGTTGATTGCAGATTTTCTTTCCAGCCGTCAAAATAACAACTTTCATTATCACAGGGATTGGAATGAGTTGGCATTATCCATTGCTCAAAAGGAAAAAGATATTCCGGTAATTCGAAAAATCGCTTTTGCATTTATTGAAAATTATTTTCAAGCGAAATATTATCGCATATACAAGTCATCGTTCAAAGCAGACGAATGGGAAAAAGAATTGGAAACTATCATTAACCATTACGAAAAGAAAGGAAAATACTTCAGCGATTCAGTAGCTGATGTCTTTGCAGAAGAGAAAGACGCCTTCAGATTGATGACCTACATAAAAAATCATCTTTCGGCAGAAAGAATGAACAAGTATCATTCCCACTTCGTTGGAGTTTACCCAAAGGAAACTCTTGATTTATTTGAAAAAGCAATTGATACTTATGCTGAAAAAAATACCGGTCGCAACCATTATGAATATATTGTTTCATTATTTAATAAAATAGACCGTTTAGAAGGCGGAAAAGAATTAGTAACTACCATGCTGATGCGATATAAAAATCAATACAAAAACCGGAGGGCAATGACGGAGATTTTGAGCAAAGCAGCAGGTAAAAGAATGGGAGTTTTACAATGAATTTGAAATGACACCACTTCAAACCGAAACTGCAAAAAGCATAGTCAATAAAATAAAATATTGGGTTCAAAAAAACTCAACTGTTTATGTTGACTATTCCAACTGGTATATCGGCATTACGAATAAACCGCATATCCGCAAGAGCCAACACGCTACGAATATTGAGGGCAAGCCATATTTTTGGCAGGAATACAATGCCCGTTCCAGAGAAATTTCTGAAGCAATTGAGAAAACTTTCCACGACAGAGGAATGAAAGAAAAACGACACGCTGGTGGTGCAAGAAGCGACAACAAATATGTTTATATCTACAAAAAATATCCAACAATATTTGACTGATGAAAAAGCCCACTCACAAAAGCATACACATTTTGCAGCCCCACAAATCAGCCCGTCCCGCTTTTTTGCGGGACAAAAAGAGTATGCTTTTTTCCTTCCCGAAGAAAATTGTTTAAAAAAAAGTTCCTTCCCTTCTGAAAATTTAAAAAACGCAAACGCACAGCCCCACAACAGACAATCACGCAACCTGACTATGACTGCAAAGCTCAATACTGACAATGGTTTCAGGACACGGACGACAAGAACGGCAGGGCAAACCGAATTCACACACAAGGGGTTATTTGTTTTACCTGTCCATCCAGCGTTTAAACTCGGTAACCTTGTCGCGGCTAACAATTAACTCGGTTTTGTCCATTTTCAATTTTAACCGGTTAGTGGAATAGCTGAAAATTTCGCCTATACAATTGATATTTACCATGTAATTGCGGTTGATGCGGAAAAACTGGCCGGGATCGACCATGTTCTGAAGTTGATCGAGCGAGTGATCCAAATCGTAGGTTTTGTCCTGAATTGTTTTTAAAAATGTGCTTCGCCCTTCAACAAAAAAACAGCAAATATTTTCAACCGGAATGGACTGAAACCGGATACCTATCTTTACAAAAAACCTCGATTTGTATTTTGCCGAAATCTGTCCGAAAACCTTTGCGATTTTTTCTTCAAAATCATGATTTCCGATAAACAGCTTTTTAAATTTCTGAATTGACATTTCAAGCGCTTCCTGCCCGATTGGTTTTAAAAGATAATCGACACTGTTTACTTTAAATGCCCTGATTGCATATTCATTATAAGCCGTAGTAAAAATTACCGGGCAATCAATTTTTACAGCGTCAAATATTTCAAAGGAAATGCCATCGTCCAACTGGATATCCATAAAAATGAGGTCGGGTTTTGTGTTTTGCGAAAACCAGTTAACCGCGTCGTCAACCGACTCCAGAATTTGTACAATTTCAATTCCGGGTTCCACTATTTTCAGCAAGAGTTCCAGCCGTTTCGACGCCAGCCGCTCATCTTCAACAATTACCACTTTCATTTTATACCAATTTTACAGGAATTTTTACCACAAATTCATCGCCAGTTCCCAAAATTTCTATTTCTCTGTTTAGTATCAGCCGGCAACGTTCATTCAGGTTTTTTAAACCAATTTTTGATGAATCGGGCAACTGTGTTTTCACCTGCAGTTTATTTCTTACCACCAGCTTATCAATCCCTTCGTTATGAATAATTATTTCCAAAGGTTGTTTGCGGGTTGAAGTGTTATGTTTAAGCGCGTTTTCAACCAAAAGTTGTATCGAAACAGGCACAATCATCGCGTTATTGCTGATAGTCAATTCTGTTTTCATCTCAATTTTTTCGTCGTCCCTTATTTTTTGAAGATAAAAATAGTCGTTTACAAAATCGAGTTCTGCCGAAAGCGGGACCAGTTCCTTCTCCCTGTTTTCAAGAATATAACGGTAAATGGCCGAAAGTTTCTGAACAAATTTTTCTGATAATTCGGGCTCACTTCGTACCAGCGACAAAAGCGTGTTCAGGCTGTTAAAAAGGAAATGTGGATTAATCTGGCTCTTTAATGTTTCGTATTTAAAAATCAGCTTTTCCTCGCGCAGTTTTTTTACATTGTCAACCGCTTCCGCCCACATAACATAAAAGAAAAACAGTCCACCAATGCCAAACCCGACAAACGTGGCGATAAAGAACCCCTTCATTTCGAGATTTAAAAGTGTTGGCAAAAACTGGCTGAAATCGTCGAAATGAATACTGTACTGGATGGCGTAAACCACCATAAAAAGAAAGATTGCAAGCAACAAAACCACCACATAAAAAATAAGAAGCCTGATGATGATTTGCCGTTTGAACCCGGGTGCATCAACCTGCAACGATTCGAAGAAACAGTGGCCAAGCCAAATGAATAGTTCGAGCTGTAAAAAAATAAGCGCCAGCGGCATAACCATTGACCGGGGTTTAATCGACTGGTTAAGTATAAAAGCAAAAACCAGTGAGATGAATACAGCCCCAGCCAAAACTTTCAGGTGCCAAAGCAATTTTTGATTCAACGATTTATTATAGGTTGGATGTGGCATACTAAAAATTAAATCTGATTATTAAAAACTCCAAAATTCAATTAACAAAATTCAATTAACAAAATTCAACTTCAAAACTTTTCAATTTTAAAAACACTAAAATTACAAGGTTTTGAAGTTTAAACTATTGTGATTTGATGTTTATTTGCGATTTTGAGTTTGCAATTTGAGTTTTAATTATAAAACTTTCACAAAACTAATTTCGCGGGTGGCATCCATAATTTGTTTGTTGGTTTGTCCCGGCAGGTTCATTTCCATTACCGCATCTTCGTACAAAACTGCGTGTTCAACCTGTTTGTCTTCGAGCGATACCCAAATGGTCCCCCATAGTGGCTGCGGCCTTTCATCGCCATACCATCGCCGGAGTATTCAAACGGGTTGTTCATGGTGATGTATTCAAGTACGGCGCACTGCTCACCGTTTCGTTGCGAAATGCCGGTCCAGGTAATGCGCACATCCTTATTTTCGAATGAACCCTGTCCTGCCAGATCCATTTTTCCGTTAAAATCTTTGGCCGAAAAAGGTTCGTTCAGTTTTAATTTATCCCATGACGACCATGCAAAACCTTCGATACCCATTATATCCCAAATCAGGTTTTTTGCAAAAGCGCTGTTTTCGCCAAAACTGCTGAAATTTTCAGGCTTCAGCATATCGGCTGAAATACTATAGCTGAAGTTTTCCATGTAATTTAATGGTGTCCCTTGCGGAAATTCGCCATCGCGGGCCATTGACATTGCCACCGAACAGTTGTTCCATTTAACTTTCCCATTTTCCAAACCTCGTGTGTATTCTCCTTTCACCCGTAATTTATTAAAAAAGTTACCAAAAATGTCGGTGTTGAAATGGTCGGTAGTAACTACAAACTTCTGAAGTACATCCCTTAATTCAAGGTTTTGGGGCAGCGTTCCGGCTTTTAAAAGTTCGGCCGCATTAACTTTCGTTTTTTTCTGGCCAGAAGCCATTAACCCGGTTGTTAAAACCAGGATTGCAACTAAAAAGAATTTCTGTGTTTTCATCTTGTTTAATTTTTCTGAATTTTAAATTGTTCAACGATTCAAAATTCAGTAATTCTTTATTTTGGTGAAAATAAAGGTTGCAGAGTTGTTGTTTTTGGGGTACGAACGGGAAAATATGTAATTGTGTTCAGCCTATTTCCTTCTGGTCTTATCGCTAAAAAGATTTTCTATAGCTCTTAAATCTTCTCCGGGGTGTAAAATTGAATCAAATTCTTCGAGACTGTCAAGTATATGAAGCAGTTTCAGAAACGATTCGAGCGAAATCAGGCCAGTAGCTTCAAACCGTTTCAGGCTTCCGAGCGAAACCCCCGAACGGTCGGCCAGTTCGGCCTGTGAGTATTTGCTTTGCCTGCGCAATTCACGCACTTTTAGGGCAGTGTTTTTTAAAACCGACCGGGGTGTTTTTATTACGCTGTAATCCTTCATAGCAGATAATATATTAGCCAAATATAGGCAAATATGGTCGAAATAGCTAATATATTATCTGACAATTTTTGTTTTGAAAACATTTTACAACTCCGTAGCTTCGCTCATCGCTTTTAAATTTTCTGGCGGCGTCAGCACCGAAATTTCGCACCCGGCCGATAGGATAAACCGTTCGTTTTTGTGTTTTACAACCAGGTTTCTGCTCATTTCAAATACTTCGTCGCGTGTTTTATTCTGAACTAAAACCGGGTTAATGTTTCCGGCAAAAATTACTTTTCCACCTAGAATTTCGCGGGCACGAAGCATGTCCACCTGCCAATCCAAATCAAGAATATCGAGGTTGAAATTAGTATATGAAGGCAGCAAATGACTTGTGTCGCCGCAAATGTGGAGCTTGATTTTTCCACCCAGCGATTGAATATATCCAATCAATTCCTGGTGCCGATCGCGCACAAAAAAGTTGTAAGTATCCACATCGATTTGCGAGCAAACAGCATCGCCCATTCCAATAATTTCGCAGCCGGCTTCAATTTGCGCTTTGGCAAAATCTTTGGCGGTAACCAAGCATTTGTCCATCAGCCGGTTTGCAAAATCAGGGTCCATCATCAATTGCATCAACATATTTTCCACGCCGGCCAAATCGCAGGCTTCGGCCAGCGGGCCTTCAATCCATCCTATTATCGGGACATTTCCCTGCGTTTTTTTCGACAGCAATTCTCCGGCTTTTATCCTGTCGAGCGTTCTTTTGGCTTTGTAAACATCCGGGTTTTTCAGGTTGATAACATCGTCCATCGAATTTACAATCAGGTTTAAGCAACGTGGAACCCCGTTCGGAATAAACTGAACTCCTGCGCCAAAAGCGCTTGTTTCGCGGTAAGGATCCGAAATCAGGCCAAGAATGTCGAGGCCGAAATCATCCATGCAGCGCAGGTTGGCTTCCACCAAAACATTGTAATCTGAAGCAAATAATCCGTAATTGCTGCCAATATATTCGGCAGCAAACTGCATGAGAATGGGGCTGAACAGGACTTTACTATCTGATTTTCCGGTTGTGATGAGCTGGTGAAATTGTTGCGTTTTATTCATAGTAGTAGTTGGTTTTATAAGTTTTGAAAATTAGTAAAAATAGTTGGGGGTTTGAACCTGTAAATTCAAAAAATTAAAGCTCGTTTTAACTTATTGCAACCCTTGCAAAAACGGAACAAAACGATAATCAAAATGAATAATTTACGCCAAAATTAATGCTGATTCCGGGTTCATCGGCAAAATAGCGCAACCGGTTGAGATAATCGCGGTACGAAACATTTAAAAGATTATTAATGAAAACGGAAAACTTAAGCATCGATTTTGACAATTCCTTTTTTGTTGAAGCCTCCATCGACAAAAGAAAATAACCCTCAGGAGGAGGTAAAAAATCCTGTTCGGGAAGCAGGTTGTGTTGCCTGAAAACGTATTTGCCGGTTAGCGATATTTGGCTGTCCTTCAAATTCATAAATTCACGGGGGAAAAAAACTAAAGTCCCCAAAAAATCAGGTGACGGAATGTTTACCAACGGAATATTTTCATCCAGATTCCAACCGTTTACAAAAGCATATTTAGCGGTTAGCCGAATGCGGTAAAATGGTTCGTACGAAAACAGAAAATCGGCTCCGTAAATGCGGGAATCAGCCTGATGATAAATATAAACAGGGAAAGCGCCCCGGAGGGTCAAACGAAACTCCTGCTGTGGCTGAAGGTAAATAAAATCATTGATTTGCTGATAATAACCCAGCAACTGAAAATTCACTTTAGGGGGAATTTTCCAGTCGGTGTTAACCACAAGTTTTATCGATTTCTCGGCCGAAAGATTAGGATTGCCTTCTTCGATACCGCTTACACCCTGATGCAGGCCAAAACTGTAAAGTTCGTTAATTTCGGGAGATCGGCTGGTGTACCCGATATTTGCATTCATCGAAATCAAATCTGAAAACGGGTAACGGCTTCCGGCAGAAAAACTCACATCGTTAAAAGTGTGCTGATGTTTTTCAACTTTCCGTGGCAGAGTCTGCGAAATTGCCCACACGTTCATTTTTTCAAAGTTGTACCTTCCGCCAAATTCATAAAAAAGTTCCCCCGCTTTATTTTGAAAAATAACATAACCGGCAGCCTGAGCGGATTGATAATCGGGTATCAAAGGTAAAATCCCGGTTTCAGGATTATTGGTGTTGTCGGTATAATTTCCGGAAACACCGGTTTTAAAAGTAGCGCTGGATGAGAAATGCCGATAAAACGACGCCTGTAAAAACTGGCTGGCCTGGGAAAGGCTCAGCGCCGGGATATCCGAACGTCCTCCGCGCCTAACATCATACTCGCGACGGTTGTTGATTTGCCCGCCATAAGTAAAATCGAAAAAGGTTTTTTCCCCGGGGTGGTATTTTGCCTTCATCTTTAGCAAATGGTGGGTTACCCTCTGCGAAGGCGATTCGATTTGATATGAAAAATAAGGCTTTGTGAAAAAGGGTTCTTCGCGGTGCATGGCTTCTTCCAAATCGGTTGTATTGTTAATATGCGAGCCACTTAAAATACCGATTTCGGTTTCGAAAAGACTGTAATAAAGCTCAGTATTCCAACTTTGGGCTAGTTTCTTTTCAAGTTGAACGGCCATGTTTGCTTCCCTTTTGCCGGTATTGGCCAGAAAATAACCGGGCGATTTTGCATCGCCAAACAATTTCAATGTCCCGGTAACACGCCATAAAGCCCACTTATCCCCCCTTTCAAACTGGGTGTTTACCGTATTTCCCCTTCTATTCGACTGAAAAATATAATTTATATTTCCTTTTAACACTGTGTCTTTGTCAATTTTCCGGGTATCGGCCAAAACAACGCCACCAAGCGTGCTCCCCGAATATTGCAAAGCAGAAGCGCCTTTTATAACTGCCAGGTGATCGGCAATGTAAGGATCGATTTCAGGTGCGTGGTCGTTTCCCCACTGCTGTCCGCTTAGTGCAATTCCGTTATTGAGTATCGTTACCCTGTTTCCGTACAAACCGTGAATGACCGGTTTCGATATGCCCGTTCCATTCCGTAACGCACTGACTCCCTGGATACTCTCCAAAATATCGGCAAGGTTTTCATTGCTTTTCCTTTGAATTTCATTACTGGCAATTGTAATGCTGTTTTGTGTGGTGTTATCACCATTTTTTCCATGAACGACTACTTCATTTAGAAAAGCTGAAAAATGGTTCAACGAAAAAACTATTTGCTTATCCTTGTCCAAAAGCAACTGTATCCTTTTTGGTTCGCACCCAATATGGCTTATTTTTACCCAATAATTGCCGGAACACAGGTTTTCTATGCTGAAAAAACCTGTGCTGTCGGTTACCACACCCCTTTCTTCAGTTTCAATAAAAACGGTTGCAAACGGCAGTGCAACTCCCGTGCTTTCGTCGGTCACCCGGCCTGTAAGAACAATTGAACAAGGTTGGCCATGTGAAAAGACAGGAAAAGAAAAAAAGAAAATGTATAGAAATAAATATTTATTGAATGACAACATTAAATTCAATTTCAAAATCGGTTTCTCCCCCGGCATTTGTAATGTCGCCATTGGCAACGCCATTGGCATTTTTATCGGGCCGATGCCGTAAAACAATTTTAAGTTTTCCGGTTCCGGCGCCCCCTGTCGTTAAAACCGTTTTTAGGCCTACCGGTTTTTCATTCGAATCGGTATCGTTGTATCGAACCGAAATATTGGTACTTGATGTGAAAAAGAACTGGTGTTCATCGCCTTCCTTTTCAATCTCTTTGGTAATGTCTTCAACTGGCTTTCCAGCTTCATTCAGCAATACAAGTGTGCCTGAATAAATGGTTCCCGATTTCAATGTGCCTGGTGTAATTTCGGGGGCATTGCCGCCATCGCCATCCAAATCCCTGAAAAGAAGCACAACATCGCTTCCATTCGATTGTGGTTTTAAAGTGTATTTAACCGTTGTTATCAATTCTTCCTCATTCGGAATTTCGGGATCGTCTTTTTCGCACGACACAAAAGTTACAGCCAATGCAAATAAAATAAACAATAACCCAATAGTTTTCATCATATAAAATATTTAAATTTGTGCAACAGTGTTGCAAATGTAATTCATTTTTCATTAATGCAACAGTGTTGCAAATTAAATTTTACGAGAAAGATGAAATCGTTAACTAAAATTCAGATTAAAGAGCTAATTGTTCATTCCAATATTGCGTTATCACACCAGGAAATCAGTAAAAGGCTTGAACGGCAGTGTGATCGGGTGACGATTTACCGTACGCTTGATAAATTAATGGCAGAAGGATTTATACACCGTATTATTGACGTGGATGGAGTGTCGAAATTTGCAGCTTGTCATGGTTGCACCAAAAACCACCATCACCAGCATGTTCACTTTAGTTGTTCGGTTTGTGGCTCGGTAACCTGCATCGAAGAAATTGAGCCCGGTTTTTCGTTGTCGGAAGGATATAAAGTGCAGGAAATGAATATTACATTAAGCGGGGTGTGCCCCGTTTGCTCAGCATAGAATTCAAAAATATGAAGGATTGTATCCAACAGGCGTTAAAAATATCAGGCGAAATACTGATGGGTTATTTTGGAAAAATTTCAGAATATGAAACAAAAGAAAGCCAAAGCAGCATTGTTACCAAAGCCGATATAGAATCGGAGAAAAAGATTATTGAAATTATCCTTGAAAAATTTCCCGATCATAATACGTTGGGCGAAGAAACCGGTTTTAAGGAAAGAAATTCAGAATTTACATGGGTGATTGACCCGCTTGACGGAACTTCGAATTTTGCAGCAGGCTTGCCATGGTTCGGCGTAATTATTTGTGTTTTAAAGAATTCAATCCCGGTAATGGCCGGGTGTTTTCTCCCCGTTCAAAACGAAACCTATTTGGCCGAAAAAGGAAAAGGCGCTACCTGCAACGGTGAAAAAATATCGGTATCGAAAGAATCTGAACTTAAAAACATTCTGGCTGCCTACTCTCTCGATTATTCGGATGAGCCGGGAAAAACCGCGCGTGAGGCAAAAACCATTCAGCTTTTGGTGCAAAATATCAGAAACCTTCGCGCCACCAACAGTTTGCTCGATTTGTGCTACGCTGCCGATGGGAAACTCGGAGCCTGCATGAACCAAACCACAAAAATCTGGGACATTGCCGGGCCGGGGCTGATTATTGGAGAAGCCGGCGGAAAAGTAACCGATATTAATGGAAACCCATTTGATTTTAGCCTGGATGAAAAAAATTACGGACGGAATTTTACCTTCGTCGGTTCGAATAAAAAACTTCATACCGAACTTATTAAAATCCTGAATCATGGACTACAGTGAATATCTGGCCGACCGTGTCCGAAGTTCATTAAAAGAAAACAGGGCAGCATACGAAGAGAAAAAAATGTTTGGGGGCTCTGTTGGTTTGTTGGTGAAAAACCATGTGTTGTTGTGTTTAAGGAAGAGCTGCTGGTTCGGATTGCCCCGGAAAACCAGGATGAATATCTGGAAGAAAATGATTGCCGTTTGATGGATGACACCCATAACTCGATGAAGGGTTTTCTTTATGTAAGCCCCGATGGCATTGATATGGACGATGATCTCGACAGGTGGATAAAACGTTGTCTTGGGTTTAACCCCCGGGCAAAGGCAAGTAAGAAGAAACGGTAATTTCACCCACAAAAAAAGCCGCTAATCCAAATTAACAGCTTTTCAATACCAATTTATGTTGAATATTTTATTCCCTGAATTTTCTTCGGTCTTCCAACTTCTTATTTCCCTTTTGCAATATCAATACCAATCCGCTGGCCTTTGTATGTTGCATCTTTAAAGGCTTTTAAAACATCGTTTTCAAACCGTTTGTCGATTTCAAAAAACGAGAACCCCTTTAAAACTTCAATGCTCCCGATTTCAACATTTTTATTCGGGAGGTTTTGGTTAATCATATCAATAATGGTACGTTTCCCTATCCCGTTCTTTTTGCCCATGTTAAAAAAGAACCTCGAAAATTCGTAGTTACTTCTTCCTCCTCTATCCGGTTTTCCGCCAAAATCTTCACGGGTGTCACGTCCGTCGCGATCTTTGCGTTTTCCACGGTCTCCGCGATCCCCACGATCTCTGCGTTCACCTTTGTCCCCCCGTACGCTTCTTTCGCCACGGCCTGAAAAATCACGTTCATTATGATGTGATTCGTCAACATTAATATCCGGTGCGTTTTCGTAATAAGTCAGAAAACGGTTAAACTCAACCGAAACAAAATGCTTAATCAGTTCTTCGCGATCGAGCCAGGCCAGTTTTTTATAAATAACAGGCATAAACTCGCCAATTTGCTCATTGTTAACTTCGATATTTTCAACCCTGTCAATTAAACTAAACAATTGTTTTTCGCAGATTTCCTTGCCCGAAGGCACCATTTTTTTAATAAACGGCTGGTTGACTGTTCGTTCCACTTGTTTTAGTTTCCCTTTTTCGCGAAGGTGTATCAGTGTAACCGAAATTCCTTTTTTCCCGGCCCGTCCCGTTCTTCCGCTACGGTGGATATACACTTCGGGATCGTCGGGAAGGTTGTAATTGATAACATGGGTTAAATCGTTCACATCCAACCCGCGTGCAGCTACATCGGTGGCAACCAGCATGTGCAGGTGTTTCGCACGGAACCGTGTCATCACAAAATCGCGCTGCGATTGAGAAAGGTCGCCATGCAAAGCATCGGCATTGTACCCGTCTTCCATTAACTTGTCGGCCACCTCTTTGGTTTCCATCCGGGTACGGCAAAAAATAATCCCGTAGATATTCGGATTTACATCGGCAACACGTTTCAGGGCCAGGTAGCGGTCTTTGGCATGAACCAAATAGTAGTGATGCTCAACATTCGCAGTACCTGTGTTTTTCTTTCCAGCCGTGATTTCGAAAATATTGTTCATGTATTTTTTCGAAATCTGTACAATCTCCTGTGGCATTGTTGCCGAGAACAAAAGTGTTTGTTTTTCAGCAGGCGATGTTTCCAGAATTGCATCCAAATCGTCTTTGAAACCCATCGAAAGCATTTCGTCGGCTTCGTCGAGCACAACCCAGCGTATTTCGTTAACTTTCAGTTTTTTACGCTTGATTAAATCGAGTGTGCGCCCGGGGGTCCCCACCACAATTTGAGCGCCATGTTCGATGTCGCTGATTTGCTTACGGATATCGGAGCCACCGTAAACTACGGCAATCTTGATTTTGTTCAGGTTTTTCGAATAGTTTTCCAGGTCGCTTGCAATTTGCATTGCCAACTCGCGGGTAGGACTTAAAATTAAAACCTGGACCGATTTTTTGTTCGAATCTATTTGTTGGATTATTGGTAACCCAAAAGCGGCTGTTTTTCCTGTTCCTGTTTGAGCAAGGGCTACCATGTCTTGCTTGCTTTCCAATAAAAAAGGAACTACTTTCTCCTGAATAGGAGTGGGCTGCACAAAGCCCAAATCCTCAATCGCTGATTGAATTTCGGCGCTGAGGCCCATTTCATTAAATAATATCATTCAAATTTTTCTAAAATAATGGGCGCAAAGGTACTCTTTTAAAATGAATTTCAGGCATTTATAGTTTTTTCTTTCCCATTATTAAATTTGAGTATCTTATTTAATCGTGTAAAACATAAATTTTTCTCTTTTTCTTTTTTAACAGCTTTTTTAAACTTTATTCAACCCTAATCCATTAAATTTGTTGTTTCTTCATATTCAGGTCAGAACAAACGAATGTATGAATATTAATATGCCACCTAAAATAAGCAGACTTCAGCCCCGGTTCATATTATTGATCATAACAATATTGTTCTTTAATATGATTTCGTTTGCCCAGGAAACCGATTCAATCAAACCCATTCGAAAAAATGCGGAAGAAATACTAAAAAAAATCAATTTGAATTCTGACGGATTTAATTTTTGGAAAGATAAATTCTCGGGGCACTGGGCAGGTATCGATTTGGGGTTCAATATGTTTCTGAATCCTGACTACACGGGGTATGAAAGTAATTTTATGAAAAACGACATTTTCCGATCCAATTCATTTCACCTGAACCTCATTCAGCAAAGTATTGGGTTGCAGCGCAACCGCAACAATTTTGGACTTGTTACCGGGCTGGGAATACAATTTCAGGATTACAGGCTCGATGATTTTACAACCATTGAGAAAACAGCCGATGATTTAATCGTTCCGAAGGAGTTCTATTACAGCGAAAACCAAAAATCAAAAATTTTTATCTCTTCACTAACGCTTCCGGTACTTGCCGAAATTCAAATCCCAATAAACAACTACAGAAACCGGCTTTATTTTTCGTCGGGAATGTATTTCAGTTACCGGATTGGAAGCTACACAAAAATTAAATATCAAACTGAACAAAAACAAAAACTTAAGATAACCGATAATTATTCGTTGCAAAATTTCAAATACGGCATCATGGCCCGCACCGGCTACCGGTGGATTAATTTTTTTGCCATGTACGAATTGACGCTATTTTTTAAAGACGATAAAGGCCCGGTGCTTACCCCGTTTACTTTTGGCGTAACTTTATTGGGATTTTAAAATCAAATATTTATGAAACCGTACATTTTAGAACAAACCAACTGGAAACAGGTAAAAAGCGAAAAATACGAAGTTGCTGTTTTACCCTGGGGAGCAACCGAACCACACAATTATCATTTGCCTTACGGAACCGATTCGCTCGAAACAGCAAAAATTTCAGCCGGTGCAGCCGAAAAAGCATGGGAAAAAGGCGCAAAAATAATGGTGCTTCCGACCATTCCGATTGGCGTTCAAAACCCCGGGCAAATTGATTTACCATTTTGTCTGCATACCAAACCGTCAACGCAAACACTTATTTTTAAAGATATTGTAGAAACGCTTTATAACCAGGGGATCAGAAAACTGATATTGATGAACGGGCATGGCGGTAACGATTTTAAACCGATGATCCGCGAAATACAGCCACAGTTCCCGGAAATGTTGATTAGTTTGGTTGAGTGGTTCAAAATTCTCAATCTTTCGGAATATTTTGAGGAAAATGGCGATCATGCCGGAGAAATGGAAACCAGCGTTATTATGCACTATTTCCCGCATTTGGTTTTACCGCTCAATGAAGCCGGCGATGGAAATGCAAAATCGTCGAAACTAAAAGGTGTATTAAATAAAACCGCCTGGATACCAAGACAATGGAACAAAGTTACTGACGATACCGGAGTAGGCAACCCGAAAAAAGCAACTGCTGAAAAGGGGAAGAAATATTTGGAAGATTTAACTGCAAAAATCGGTGATTTTTTTGTTGAAATGGCGGAGTGCGATTTGAAGGAACTGTATGAATAAATAAATCCAAACAATTATCATTGATAAAATTAAAAATAGTTAGGTACTTTGACACTCAAATAAAAATTAAAACATGAAACTACTGCTCATAAGCAATTCGACCATGCCCGGCGAGGCATATCTTGATTATCCCAAAAACGAGATTAAAAAATTCCTTGGCGACAAACCTGTTACAGCAGTTTTTATTCCTTACGCTGCTGTTACTTTTTCATTCGATGTGTATTGCCAAAAAGTAGAAGAACGATTTTCGGAAATTGGCCATCGTATTGTGGGTATCCATACTTTTACCAATCAGGTTAAAGCCATTCATGAAGCTGAAGCTATTGTTGTTGGGGGCGGAAATACATGGCAACTGGTGCGAATGATGCATGATTACAAACTAATGACCCCGATTAGGGAGAGAGTTTATAACAATATCCCCTTCATTGGCTGGAGCGCCGGTGCAAATGTTGCCTGCCCTACTCTTAGGACCACCAACGATATGCCCATAATCGACCCCCTTGGATTCGATTGTATGGGGTTGGTGCCTTTCCAGATAAACCCGCATTATTTGGATGCCAATCCGGCAGGGCACGGAGGAGAAACCCGTGAACAGCGCATTGAAGAATTTTTGGAAATCAATCCTGAATTGTATGTTGCCGGGCTCCGCGAAGGAACCATGTTTAAACTTGAAAACAATAATCTCAGTTTAATTGGAAACCGCAAATGCCGTATTTTCAGGAAAGGTGAAATCCCGGTTGAACTATCTTCCGGAGACGACTTTAACTTTCTTTTAAAATAATCCGTGTATCTGTGCGTCAATTTTGTCGATAACAAACCTCAGGTCTTCGGGTTTTGTTGTAAAATCAAGGTCGTCAACATTAATTATCAGTAATTTTCCCAGGTTGTAGCTGTTAATCCACTTGTCGTATCTGTCGTTAAGTTGTTTCAGGTAATCAATACGGATCGAACTTTCGTAATCGCGGCCGCGTTTCTGAATCTGGCTGACCAATGTTGGGACCGAAGCCCGAAGGTAAATCAGCAGATTGGGTGGCAGAATTACGCTCACCATCGAATCGAAAAGCGTTTTATAGTTGTTAAAATCGCGCGTGCTCATTAAACCCATGCTGTGCAGGTTGGGTGCAAAAATTTCTGCATCTTCATAAATCGTCCGATCCTGGATAATGGTTTTTCCCGATTTCCGGATGTCGGTTATCTGTTTAAAGCGCGAATTCAAAAAATAAATCTGAAGATTAAACGACCAACGCTGCATATCGTTGTAAAAATCATTCAGATACGGGTTTTCGTCAACATCTTCATAATGTGGTATCCATTTGTAATGTTTTGCCAGAAGCTCGCTTAAAGTTGTTTTTCCGGCGCCAATATTTCCTGCTACTGCAATGTGCATATTCGTATTTTTTTTGAATTTCTAAACTACAAAAATTTAAGGTTAACCCTGTAACATTTTTAAAAGATCGTCAAGATGTTTTCTGTCGTTTGACAAACGGGGTATTTTGTTTTGTCCGCCAATTTTATTGCGGTTTTTCATCCACTGATAAAAAGTCCCTTTCGGGGCTTCAACAACATATGGCTTTTCTAAGGCAAGGTTTTTATGCCGCTTGGCTTCATAGTCGGAGTTTAATGTTTTTAGCGAGGTGTCGAGTACGGTAATAAAATAATCAAGGTCGCGGGGCGCTTTTTCGAATTCGATAATCCACTGGTGGGCCCCTTTTTGGTTGTTGCCCATAAAAACAGGGCCGGCAGTATATTCATTTACAATTGCGCCCGTGTGGTCGCAGGCAATTTGAATTGCCCGTTCGGCATTATCAATAATTACCTCTTCGCCAAAAGCATTTATAAAATGTTTTGTACGGCCGGTAACTTTTATTTTGAAGGGATATTTACATGTAAATTTTACCGTGTCGCCAATAACATAGCGCCACAAGCCGGCATTTGTCGAAATTACTATGGCATAGTTTTCGTTTAGTTCGACATCTTTTAAACTGACGGCCACCTGGTTGGCAGAGCCCCAGTCTTTCATGGGGATGAACTCGTAAAAGACACCGTAATCGAGCATCAGCAGCATATCGTCGCTGTGCGGACTGTCCTGGATTCCAAAAAACCCCTCCGAGGCGTTGTAAGTTTCCATGTAATGCATCTGTTCCGACGGGAAAAGCTTTTTGTATTGATTGCGGTAAGGTTCAAAATTAACCCCGCCATGAACAAAAACCTCCATGTTTGGCCACACCTCAAGAATATTGTATTTTCCGGTTTTCTCTAACACCTTGTTAAAAAGTACCAGGTACCACGAGGGGACCCCCGAAAACGAGGTAACATTTTGGTCGAGGGCGGTTTCAATAATTTTATCAATTTTCTCTTCAAACTCTTCAATAAGCGCAATTTCTGTGGAAGGGGTGCGTATAAAATCGGCCCAAAAAGGTACGTTTTCGATTAAAATTGCCGATAAGTCGCCATAAAAGGAGTTGTTGCTCGATTTATTTATGCGGTGACTGCCACCCAGGGTCAGCGTTTTTCCTTTCAGGATTTTTGTTTCGGGGTAATTTTTTATGAATTGCGCAAAAACATCTTTCGGGCCGCGTATGTGGCAGTCCTCGAGCGACTCTTTGGTAACCGGGATAAATTTGCTTTTGTCGCTGGTTGTCCCCGATGATTTTGCAAACCACTTTACTTCGCCCGGCCAAAGTACATCTCTTTCACCGTCCCTCAACCTTTCAACAAATGGTTTAATATCGTCGTAGTTTTGCAACGGAACTGCCTTTTGAAAATCAACCATGGTAATAATTTTCCCGTAATCGTGGACTACGCCCCATTCGGTTTCTTTGGCATTGTTTATCAGGCTGAAAAGTACTTCGTTCTGAATCTCGATCGGGTGTTCGCGATATAACTGGATCTGATAAATCCGCTTAAAATTTAACCATTGTACAACAGAATTTAAAAGTGGCATATTCGCGTTTTTACTTTTTTACTGTGGCCAAATTTATGAATAATTTGTTCATTCGGGTAATTTATAATGACCGAAATATCTCTAAAAACATTTTTGTTTGAGAATGAGTTATGACAACAGGAGACACGTAAAAACGGCTCATTCGTATTTATTTTTCTGTTGAAAATTCAAAATTTGCTTTATATCGTTTTAATTGACAGTATATATAACATTGATAAGTTATTAACAATCTAAAATTGCAGCAACTATCCATGAGTTAAGAAATAGTTTGCTAACTTATTAATTTTGATAAGCTTGAATATTGTTTTATATTAATTAATAAATAATTATATTTGTTGTGCCCTATATATAAAACTAATTGTTAATAACTTGAAATACAGAGGTATTTATTATGGAAAACTAACAAAAGTACTTTTTTTCATTCTTGTATGTCTGCAAAGTGCAGCACAGCAAGATCCTATCTTTACTCAATACATGTACAATGGTCAGGTTATAAACCCGGCCTATGCTGGTATTTGGGAAAAAGCAGGATTCACAGCATTAGTTCGTGAGCAGTGGGCCGGTATCAACCGGGCGCCACTCACCGAATCTTTGTCCCTGCACACCCCGTTAAATAATGAGTCGGTTGGTATTGGGCTGAACATTGTTAACGATACTTACGCCCGCGAAAAAAGGCTGTCTATATTGGCAGATTATGCCTACGAAATAAATTTAACACCCTTTCAAAGGTTAAGGTTTGGCGTTAAATTTGGTTTTACCAACTATAAAAACCCGCTTAGCGAATATCAGCTTTATCCCGATGGAGAATTCGACCCCGCATTTTCACAGGATATCGACCTTAAGTTCCTTCCCAATTTTGGCGTTGGCGCTTTTCTTTACGAAGACAACTACTATATCGGGCTTGCCATTCCAAAACTCGTAGAAAACGATTTCAGCTATAACTATCAGAACTATTCCACCCAGGCCGAAATCCGGACCATATATCTGAATGGCGGATACGTGTTTTTTCTCGATCCTTTTTCAAGGCTAATATTTAAGCCAACCATGATGGTTCGCGCCAGCATAGGCTTGCCTGTACAATTCGATTTATCGGCAAATTTGCTGATATACGAAAGATTATGGGTTGGCCTGATGTGGAGATCGGGGAATGCCATCTGCGCTACGTCGCAGTGGTTAATAAATAAAAACTTAAGGGTAGGTTTTGCAATGGATATTACCTACAACGGAATATTTCCATACCAAAATGGAACATACGAGTTTACACTGGGATGGGACATGGACTTTTTTGGAAGGAGCTATGTGAGGGCTAAGTATTTTTAGAAGAAAGTAAGAAGACTGAAGTCAGGAGACTTTGGTCGGACAATATATACAAGGACGCAAATTAAATTTTAAAATAGAATTAGAAGGCGATAAAATAGGCAAGAGGCCTTTTTGACAGCACCAATTTTCTCCTCTGTTAGGGGAGAGAACCCTTAAAGAGATGAAACAGGGAGGGGCAATAACGCAATGGAAATGAAATTTAGAATTAAGATTTTAGATTAATAATTTGGCTAAACTGAAACATACCGGCGTATTGAAATTGGCAGCAGTGGTTATTGCTGTTTTAATGGCGCATTCAGGGGCATTTTCTGAATCAGCCACACTATGGTATGCAGTTTCCACAAACAATTCAAATGTTTTTACATCAGTTTCTTTATACGATACAGTAAGTGATCCTGATGCACCCCTCCAAATTGAATGCCCTGAAGATATTTCTACCTACACAGATATTAACGAATGTACTGCCGACATAAGCAACAGCCTTAGTGTAAATGTTACTTCCGGAACACTTGCTTCATTTACCTGGGAAATGACAGGCGCAACCCAAGGCTCTTCGCGCAAAACAGGAATCAACCAGATTGCCAATTATGTTTTTAACGAAGGCACAACCACCGTTACCTGCACTGCTAAGGATAAGTTTAAAAACAATGTTACCTGTTCTTTCACGGTAGTTGTATCCGACAACCAGGTGCCAAAATTAGTTTCCGCTCCCGAAAACATTACGGTAACTGCCAGCGAAGGCGAATGTGGCGCACAGGTTAGCTGGACTGAACCCGAAGTTATTGACAATTGCACCCCTTCGAACCAGATACTGAAAACCAGTTCGCATGTTTCAGGTTCATTCTTCCCGCTCGGTAAAACAAAAGTTACTTACATCCTCGACGATGGCATGGCAACCACACAGGTTAGCTATTCGTTTACAGTTGCGGTTACCGATAAAACATCGCCGGTACTGGTGGCGGCCAAAAATATTACGGTTAATTGTGGCGAAGTTTTGCCGCGCATTTATTCCAATTTTAACGAATTTGTTAATGCCGGAGGAACAGCTACCGACAATTGCAACTTAAAAACCAGCAGTTTTACTTATATATCCCAAACACAAAACCGCCAAACCTGTCCTTACACCGTTACCCGTACTTACCAGGTTTCCGATGTTTATAACAATATCGGTACTGTTGAACACCTTATTTTTGTGGGCGAAAGTATTGTAACACAACCAGAACCACAGGAAGTGTTGAATTTGAAATCGGGAATGGCTGATATTACTTTGATTAATTCAGGGAACTGGAGTGTTGCAGCTAACTGGAGCACAGGAACTGTTCCGAATTTAACCGATAATGTTACAATCCCTAACGGCTTAACAGTAACAGTTAATGCTGGAGCAGCGTGCAATAACATAACAATACAATCAGGCGGAACGGTTAATTACAGTGGCGCGAATACATTACAGGTTTATGGCGACTGGACCAATAACGGAACTTACAATGGCGGCACCAATGGTATAGTTGAATTTACCGGCGCTTCAAATGCAATCATCAGCGGAACAACCAATTTCGAAGAACTTAGAATAACCAAAGGAAGTTTGAACACTACCCTCACAATTAACGGTACTACAACAGTTACCAGCGGTGGCAGCCTTACATTAACAAGTGGGCTAATTACTATTCCAGCAGGAGGCAGCTTTACTGTTAATCCAAGCTCCGGGATTACCATACCTAAACTTGCAGGGTTCGACGTAACAGGCGGGGCCTTAACTACCGGAAATTTAACAATTACAAACGAGGGATTAATCCGTATTTCTTCCGGTACAGCTGCATTTGGCACTAACTCCGGAAATACAGTTCATACACAGATTGACGGCGCTTTTATTGTTACCGGTGGTACAGTAGAAATTGCGGGAAGGTTGCAAAATACGGCGGCTGGAACACTTAGCCCCCCGGGTGTTGATTCCGGAATAAGTATATCGGGAGGAACGGTTACCCTGAGCAAAGTTGGAAATGGGTTAAGCAATGTGGGTTCGTTAAATGTTACTGCAAACGGTAACTTTCGTTTTACTGGCGGAACCATTGTTTTTCAAAACGAAAGCACAGCTTCAACGGCACTTGACCTTGGGTTAATTGGCGGGACAGGGACCAAAACCACCATTGGCGGAACTTTCCAGTTTGGGAATATATCAACACCTGCCGGTACGGTATTTAATATTTCAAGCAACGTTCCACTAAATAATGTAACATCTTTCCCAAATGCCGACCTTAAACTGATTAACGATGTAACCATTGGCCAGTGGGCGCTAAACCCCAGTACCACTATCGATTTAAATGGCAACTCCCTTCGGTTGGCGGCTTCTGCAACAGCCACTTACAATTTTCCGTTGGATAATGGCAGCGGGGTTTCAATACCTGTTTCGATAACTTTTACAAGCGGATCTTTTGCAGGGGGAGCATACATCGAACTGGAAACGATCGGATCGAAACTCTTTGAGAACAAAAGTTCTGTAAATTACCTGAACCGTTACTGGACGGTTACCACCAGCGGAATTACCAACCCGGGTTACGATGTTACCGCAACTTACGCAGATGCCGACATTGCAGGTACAGAATCGGAAATTGCCATGGGAAGTTATGGCATAAGTCTGCCCTGGGTGAAATATGCCGATGTAAATGCAGCGTCCAATACAGTTTCTACAACCGGAATTACCAATACCCCGTTTGTATTTACAGGTATAACCAGTGATCCTCCAACTGTTTCAATTTCAGCAACCGGTTCATCAATTTGTATCGGTGCCTCGACAACGCTGACCGCTAATCCGGTGGGGGATCCAACTTTTACATATTTCTGGACATCTACTCCCGCAGGTTTTACAGCTTCCAGCCAGGTAACTACAGTTACTCCTTCTGTAAATACTACATATTCCGTTACAGTTACCGATGGCAACGGATTTACTGCAAATGCAAGTCAAATTATCACAGTCAATCCGCTACCTGAAGCCCCAACTGCCGGAAATGTAACTGTCTGTTTTGATGGCATTTCTCATAATGGTTCTGCAACTGTTGGAGCTGGTGAAACTGTGGTTTGGTACGATGCGGTAACAGGAGGCAATGTAACAGGAACACCATCTGGAAATGCCGTTGGAACTTATCTAGCATACGCAGCAGCAAAAATTACAGCCACAGGATGCGAAAGTGCAACCAGAACTTTGGTAACAGTCATAATCAATGCATTACCAACGGCAAATATTACCGGAACAACGCCAATTTGTACTGGAACAACTAGCTTGCTTAATTCAAATGCTGTGGCCGGAAGCGGTTCAATCACATCATACCAGTGGAATTTAAACGGGACAGCCATTCCGGGCGCTACAAATGCAACTTACTCTGCGAATACAACCGGAAATTACACCGTTACTGTTGTCAATAGCAACAGTTGCTCCTTTACATCTCCCGCTTTTTCACTTACCGTCAACCTGTTACCCACGCCAACCGCCGGTAGTAATTCCCCTCTGTGCGCAGGGCAAACGCTCAACCTCACCGCAACAGGGGGTATTTCTTATAGCTGGACCGGCCCAAACGGATTTACTTCAAACCTGCAAAATCCTTCAATTGTCAGTGTTACAGTTGCCGCTGCCGGAAACTATACCGTTACCGTTACTGATGCAAACGGATGTTCTGCAACTGCTTCAACCCCGGTAACTGTAAACCCAATACCGGCAGTTACCAATGCTGCGACGGCAAGTACCTGTAGTGGAACAAGCCCGAATATTACATTAACAGCAAGTACGTCAAGTAATTTTGCATGGACAGTAGGAACAATAACAGGCAGTATCACCGGGGCCAGTGCCGCATCAGGACCAACAATCAACCAGGTATTGACTAATCCGGGCAATTCAACGGCAGGCACAGTGCAATATATCGTTACCCCGACATCTACCACCGGATCATGTGTGGGATCGCCCTTCACCATTACCGTTACTGTACACCCAGCGCCAACAGTTACTTCGCCAGGTAATCAGACTTATTGCAACGGATCTGCAACAACTGCTATTCCTCTAACCGGGACTCCTGCGGGTGTAGTTTTCGATGTTACAGGGGGTACTTCGGTTGGTCTGGCCGATCAGTCCGGGGTCACTACTATTCCTGTATTTACAGCGGTTGCCGGATCAGCTACCATAACCCTTATCCCGAGGGCAAATGGATGTACAGGAAGCCCGATCAACTTTTTTATTACCGTTAATGCTTCTCCAACACTGACTGGAGCTTCCCAGGCCGCAACCGTTTGTGCAGGTTCTGGCGCTACGGTTAATTTAACCGGTCTTCGGCCTAACAGCATATCCACTATAGCCTACTCCATCAACGACATAGCGCAAACCCCTGTTGCCGGTGTTGCTGGCAACGCATCAGGAAATGGCTCTTTTACAACAGTGGTTCTCACTGCCGCCAACAATGGCCAAACCATGCAGGTTACAGGAATCATAACAACCAGTTTAATTCCAAATTGCAGCCAGTCGTTTGCTCAAAACCTCACTTTGACAGTAAATTCTCCACCGGTATTTACTTCATGTCCTACCCCAACAATCAGTTTAAACACGGTTGCCGGCGCCTGTACTGCTGTTGGAACTTATACAGTAACTGCTTCAGGGCAACCGGCGCCTGCCTATACTTATACTTTTACAGGAGCAACCACAGGTTCGGGAAGCGGAACCGGCAGCGGCTCAACATTCAATTCGGGAACAACCAATGTGAAAGTCACCGCGACAAATGCGTGCGGAAGTGTGGATTGCCTTTTTACAGTAACAGTAACCGATAATGTTCCTCCGGTAATTACCGGCTGCCCTGCAAACATATCTGTAACTACCGGCGCCGGACGCACTTCTTGCGACCAGGTAGCAAGTTGGACAGTACCTACCGCAACCGACAATTGCACCCCTGCCGGTAGCCTGGTTTGGACCCCATCGCATACTCCCGGCAGCAATTTCCCGGTTGGTACAACAACTGTGACTTATACTGTTAGAGATGCCGGCAACAATCCTACAACCTGCTCTTTTACGGTTACAGTTACTGATAACACCCCGCCAACATTTAATACGCCGGGTGCAATTACTGTTTATACCAATGCCTCCTGCATAGCCGATATCACTCCTGCCAGTACTGGAAATCCCACTTCCCTTTTCGACAATTGTACCCCTGCAGGGAGTTTGGCTATTTCGAGTATCGACGGAGCGACTACTCCCGGGGCTTGTGCCGGTTCATACAGTTTTACACGAACCTGGAGAGTTCAGGATGCTGCCGGAAATTTTTCTACCGGAACCCAGTTGATTACTGTGGCCGATAATACCGCGCCAACTTTTACGTATGTGCCACCAACAAATGCAATTTCCTGCACCGACAGCAAACTACCTGCTTTTACCGGGCAGGCAACTGCTGCTGATAATTGCGGAGGTACGGTTACTATTACCTATACCGATGTTACAGTTGCAGGAAGTTGTGCCGGCAATTCTACCATAACCCGGACCTTTAGGGCCACCGACTGCAGCGGAAATTTTTCCACAGCGACCCAATCCATTATTGTTACCGACAATCTGAAACCGGTTGCAAGTGTTCCCAACAAAACGGTTCCTTGTCCGGCAAATATCCCTCCATACTACCTGGATTATGCAGCCTTTATTGCTGATGGAGGTATTGCAACTGACAATTGCGGGCCTGTAACGGTAGCTCTTTGGGATGAAATTGCCAACGGGCTTGGCGGACAACCGGGATATTGCCCGACAAGTGTTACTAGAGTTTACAGGGTAACAGATTTGTGTGGCAATTATACCGATGTTACACAAACAATAACTGTTTTGGAAACTTGCGGGTGTTCTCCTTGCGCAGGTGCAACGTTTAGGCTGGCTGATTTCCTTGGAAATCCATCTGGCACGATGGTTTTCACAGATTTGGGAAGAGGTGGAAATTGCTGTACTAGTCCTGTCGGAAGCAACTGCATTTCTTTCAACGTCAGATTGGATGATGATGCTGTAGGACTTGAAATTAGAGTTGATGGTGCAGCTCCATCATCTCAAGATTGGAGGATTAATTGTAGCCCAATCACCATTAGCGGCAGCATTGTTTGTATTCCGGGAGGAGCATTCAATTTGTTTACTTACTGTAAACCAGGCGGTAATAAAAATACCTTTACATTCAGTTCCATCCCAGGGGTTATTGCTGCTGAGGGTATAAATACCCGCGTGGAATGCAGCGGCCAGATAACCGCTACCGGAATTGTCAGCGGAGCTACCTGGAACAGTATCTTCCCGGGAACGCCCGGACAGTATAATTCTTATTTGTCGAGTACAACTATACCTAATCCAATATTTTCAGCCCCGGCAGGCTCTCCACCGGATATTAAATACGAGGTTTGCGGCAATATTGGTTCAACCGTTTGTAATGCATCAGGAAGAGACTGTGATATAATTACAATCAATGTGAAGCAGAAAATAGCATTAAACTTAAATATTAACCCAGGTTTAATCTGCGTAAATAATCCCCTTACTTTGGTTGCCGACATAAGTCCGGCCAGCACCTATACTTATGAATGGCATACCGGAAGAAAAGGGACAGCTTCACCAATTCTTTCGAATACCAATACGCTTACACTTAATGCTCCAGTTCCTTTGGAGTGGTATTGGCTTAGGGTAACTGACGTTGATGCAAATGGTGTACTTTGTAGTTCCGAAGATTTTGAATTTGAAGCGAAGGCTGATTCTACAGGTCCTTCTGTTTTCAATCCTCCTTCAGGAAACCTGACAATTGAATGCAACGCCCCCAACGCCAATACACTTATTCAGAACTGGTTGACCTCTGCTGTAGCGCTGGATGAAAATGGCAACCCACTTCCGGTAACCCACAATTATACAGGGATAAATATGGCTTGCGGAACGATATTGCCTGTAACATTCACAGCATCCGATCATTGCGGGAATATTGGCACAGCAACGGCAAATATCATAATTACCGATACTCAGGTTCCTACCTGGGCAACGGCAGCAGGTGCACTCAACAGGTCGGTTTCATGTTCAGATGCTCCAGGACTGGCTGCAGCCCAGGATTTGGTTCCGGTTGCCTCCGACCTTTGCGACCCGACACTGCTCCTTTCCAAAACTTCAGGGTCTTTTGCAGTAGGCGCCTGCCCAAATACCGGAACTTACACAAATACATGGATTGCAAGGGATGATTGCAACAATGTAAGTGCAGTTTACACCCAAATTATAAGCATTACCGATATAACCCCTCCGGTTTTTACAACACAGGCGCAAAACCTGAATGTTGAATGTGACGGGGCAGGCAATATTACAGCATTGAACAACTGGCTGGCCAACCATGGTGGAGCTGTTGCTGCCGATGCCTGCGGCGGAGCAATTACCTGGACAAATTCGGCGCCTGTATTTTCTGATTTATGCGGAGCTACAGGTATGGCTACAGTTACTTTTACCGCTACCGATGTTTGCGGAAATTCAAGGACCACCCAGGCCAACTTTATAATCTCCGACACTCAGGCGCCAGTAGTTAATTGTCCGCCAGCGACTTCCGGGACCACCAATACCAATGAATGTTTTTCCACAACAGTTGTTTTGGGAACACCAACAGCAAGCGATAATTGTTCGGCTCCTGGTGAAATAACCTTTGCCAATAATGCACCGGCTCAGTACCTGGCAGGTATAACTACCGTAACCTGGACTGCTACCGATGCCTGCGGAAACCAGTCAACCTGTACTCAATTGGTTACGGTGACCGACAATAACCAGCCGCCAACGATCAGTTGTCAGGGGGATTTGGAAGAGCAGATAGCCGCGAATAACTGTTCGAAGACCGGTGTGAATATTATTCCGCCAACAATCACCGACAACTGCCCGAACCCGGTACTAACATGGATATTAACCGGAGCGACTACCGGAAACGGAGTTGGGCCAATCCCTGCAAGTCAACCATTTAATGTAGGCATAACCCTGGTAAGATATACCGTTACCGATGCTGGTTTGAATACCGCTACCTGCACGTTTCAGGTGTGGATTAAAAACCTGGCAGCCCCGCAGTTTTCGGCCACCTGTCCTGCAACCCCTGTACTTGCAAATTCTTCAGCCACGGACTGTGATGCAGTTGTAACAGTACCTGCCCCCTTAATCAGCAATCCGTGCAACGAAGCATTTACCGTTACCAACAATTCTCCTTACAAAACAAGCGATGCCAATGCCAGCGGTACTTATCCTGTAGGAAGCACAAGCTTTACATGGACGATAACCGATGCCTCGGGCAATGTGACCACATGTCCACAAACAGTGACCGTGACCGACATCCCTCCAACAGTAACCTGTCCGTTGCCAATTGTAATTCCAGCCGATTTAAATCAAAATTATGCAACCGGTGTAGTAGTCCCGCCGCCGACTTTCGCTGATAACTGCCCCAATCCAACCCTGACATGGGCTATGACCGGTACCACAACCGGAACGGGCAATGCAGGGCCAGGGACCATTAGTATTGTTCCAAGCCCAAATACCTTTAACCTGGGAGTAACTACCATTACCTACACAATTACCGATTCCAACGGAAATACAGCTTCCTGTAGTTTTACGGTTACTGTGCAGGGGGTACCTTTGATTCAATGTCCGGCTGCAATAACTGATCATACTGATGACGGCTTTTGTACCAGGGACCTCGACCCGGGAGTTCCTGTATTGTTGCCGGGTTCGCCGCCTCCTTCTTCCTGGAGCTGGACCATGTCAGGCGCCACATCAGGTTCGGGTGGAAATGCCGAAAGTGTGCCTTCTGCTGTGGTTCCCAATCCATATACTTTTAACCTTGGCGTTACAACCATTACATGGAC
>CAMTWS010000020.1:0-41313 GCA_947085485.1 uncultured Prolixibacteraceae bacterium | reverse complement strand
TCGGCTGCCCGGGCATTTTCGCGCGAAAAACCAATTATCGTTTACAAATCCGGGCGTTTTCCCGAATCGGCAGCCGCTGCGGCATCTCACACCGGCGCCATGGCTTCCGAAGATTCAATTTATGATGCCGTTTTCCGCAGGGCCGGACTGGCACGTGTGTTCGATTTTGGGAATATATTCGATTTTACCGACCTGGTTGGCCGCCGCCGGATACCAAAAGGAAACCGTCTTGCAATTGTTACCAATGCCGGTGGCCCGGGAGTTATGGCTACCGACTCATTAATTTCGCTCGGGGGCAAATTGGTTGAACTTTCAGAAACAACCATGCAAAAACTGAATGATTACTTACCGCCGTTCTGGTCGCATGGAAACCCCATTGATGTTTTGGGAGATGCCACCCCCGAAAGATTTGCAGGGGCCACGGAAATTGTTTTGGAAGACGATAATGTAGATGCCGTACTGGTTTTGTTAACTCCTCAGGCCATGACTGCCCCTACCGAAACCGCTTTGGCAATTTCGCAACTGGCAGCAAAAACCACAAAATCGATTATGGCCGGTTGGCTGGGCGGCGCCAGTATGCGCGAAGGGATCCAGATATTTAATCAGGCCGGTATTTCGAGTTTTACGGCCCCCGAACAAGCCATTCGTGCATTTATGACTCTCTCCGATTATTCCGAAAACCAGGAAATGTTGTATGAAACGCCTGAAGAAGTGCCGGTTTCGTTTAAATACGACAGAAACGAATTGCGTAAAAAATACCTAAAGGAAGTTTTCCCAAAAGCAAAAATTTTAAATGAAGACGATTCCAAAATGTTGGTCAACGATTATGGAATCGACACAACCCACCCTTTTGCTGCAGCTACCGAAGACGAAGCAGTAAAAATTGCCGAGATAAAAAAATACCCGGTAGTAATGAAAATCAACTCGCCCGATATTACCCATAAATCGGATGTTGGTGGAGTTGCACTTAATTTAAAAGATGAGGAAATGGTGAGGGCCAGCTTCCGGAACATGGTAAAAACCGCTGCCCAAAAAAGGCCCGATGCCAGGATCGATGGAGTCACAATCCAGCGAATGGTCAACACAAAAGATGGCGTTGAACTAATTGTTGGAATCAAAAAAGACCCAATTTTCGGAACCGTTATGTTGGTAGGAATGGGTGGGACAACTGCTGAGCTGTTTAAAGATAAACGTTTGGAATTTCCTCCCCTAAACGAAAAATTGGCCCGGCAAATGTTAAAATCGTTAAAGATTTACCCACTATTGGAAGGTTACCGGGGCGATTCACCTAAAAACATTGATAAATTAATTGAAGCGCTGATTAGAATGTCGTATCTGGCAGCCGATTATCCTGAAATAGCAGAACTCGATCTTAATCCGCTCGTTGTTACCCCTACCGAAGTTATCGCCCTCGATGCGCGCATTGTTGTAGATGAAGAAATATTGAAAAACCCGGTAAAAGAATACTCCCATCTTATTTTGCGCCCTTATCCCGAAAGCTTGATCAAAAAGGCAATATTAAAAGATGGTACCGAAATTTTACTTCGCCCCATTAAACCCGAAGACGAACCATTGTGGGTGGAGTTGCTGGCCAGCAGCTCGAAAGAGTCAATTTATCACAGGTTCCGTTACGATTTCTATTTCGATTCGCATGAAATTGCATCTCAATATTGTTTTATCGATTACGATCGCGAAATTGCTATTGTAGCCGAAATAGAAGAGGAAGGAAGGAGAAAGATTATCGGTGTTGGCCGCTTGATAGCCGATCCCGATTTGGAAGAGATGGAATTTGCCATTTTTATTACCGACGCCTGGCAGAAAAAGGAACTTGGTTTTACATTAACAAGCTACTGTGTTGAAATTGCAAAATCAAGGGGCATTAAAAAACTGGCCGCCGAAACTACAAAAGACAACAAACCTATGATTTCTGTTTTCAGGAAACTGAACTTTAAAATCAGGTTTAACGAAGACACAACAGTATCGGTAAATAAAGATATTTCTGTTGAAGATTAACGAGAAATTGAACCAAGCTGCAAACCTCATCAGAAAAGCAAAATACACGGTTGCTTTTACCGGGGCCGGCATTTCGGTCGAAAGTGGCATTCCACCTTTCCGGGGCGAAAACGGGCTTTGGAACAAATTTGATCCCATGTTTCTCGAAATCGAATATTTTCGCAAAAAGCCCCGGCAATCGTGGAAAAAAATAAAGGAGATTTTTTACGACAGCCTGGGCGACACCCAACCCAACATCGCCCATGAGGTTTTGGCAAAAATGGAAGGGCGCAGTTTTCTCGAATCCATTATCACACAAAACATCGACCACCTGCACCAAAAAGCCGGAAGCCGGTATGTGTATGAACTTCACGGAACATACAAACAACTGGTTTGCACCGAATGTGGTTCTGAATTCGATATGAGTTTTGCCGACCTGAAATTTTTGCCGCCAACCTGTTTTATTTGCAAGGGAATCCTCAAACCCGATATGGTTTTCTTTAATGAACAGATTCCACCGTTTGCAAAAAAACGTTCGTTCGAAGAAGCAAAAAAAGCTGATTTGTTAATTATTATTGGCACAAATGCCGAAGTACTTCCGGCTGCCGAAATTCCGGTTGTGGCAAAAGAGCATGGCGCAAAAATTATTGAAATCAACATCGAAGAAACCCATTTTACGCGCGAATTAACAGATATCTTCCTTAAAGGAAAGGCATCGGAAATGATGAAGGGAATTGGTGACTTACTTTATTTATAAGATTCTTTCTGAATACCGGGAGCCGGACTTTCCAAAGTCCGTCAACTATCAGCAATCTGATAAAGTCAGAAATTCTGTTTCATGGGAAATGCTGAAATTCTGTGACTTTGGAAAGTCACAGTCCTGTCCGGGTGAACCCGTAAATTCTTATGGAAAAACTTTGTAAATATCTTTTCGATGGAGAATTCTTTCGAAAAGCCTTATTAACGAGAATAATCATTTTCTTCAATTAGTTTTCCCAAAGCATAATTTTCAAGTACTCTCTCGATGCGTTCAAAAGTTTTTATATCAACCTGAACTGCAAGTGGTTTGTTTTTACTGACGGTAATATAAGTTTTTTTAATATCGAGCATTTTGTTTTTTTTGTAAAAATATATTTTTCCCCTTTGAAATTATACAACTAACAAAATAAGGAATATCAAAATCAGGAAATAAAAAACCGGTAGCAGGTGGGAGCCGGGGTTTCCAACTCCGGCATTTTTCAATCTTCGACCTGGGAATATCGTTGCAAACGGGGTAGTTCAACTTCCTTTTCCACTTCTCCCTGAGTTAAGAAATCACCAGACTTAACCCTTTGCCATGCAGCTTTTGCCCTTTTAACAAGGTTCTCTTTTTATATTTCTGAACCGTCAACATTGTAGCTTTCAACAGCAGTTTCATTATATTTTTTACTCATCGCGTAAACCATTTTAAAAAACCTTTCGTCCGCATGGTTTATGTAGCCATGAAGCTCTTCTCTCAATTTTTGTACTCCCATAATTTTCTGCTTTCTACAAAAGTAACGATTCATGTTCAAATTTGAATGCCTTTTAAAATAAGTGAACCTGACTTCCACAAGTCCGTATTTTATCTTTGATTTAGGAAAATCAAAGTCCCTGATCATTTTCATTGTCAGAATCCAAAATATTTTTTACCATTGAAACATAAAATCTTAATACAATGATGAACTATTTCAGAAAACTATTCATTCTCCTGATTTTTGCCGGGAGTATTTACAGTGTTAAAGCCGTAAACGATTCACGTTTAATGCGTTTTCCCGATATTAATAACAACCTTGTTGCCTTTGTTTATGCAGGTGATATCTGGACGGTAAGTTCTGCCGGTGGCGATGCCCGCCGCTTAACATCGCACGAAGGCCTGGAATTGTTCCCGAAAATTTCGCCTGATGGAAAATGGATTGCATTCTCGGCTGAATATTCAGGCACACGCCAGGTTTATGTAATTCCCGCTGAAGGTGGAAAACCAAAACAACTAACCTGGTACAACTCGGTTGGAGTGATGCCGCCCCGCGCTGGATTCGACAACGTTGTTTTAGACTGGACACCCGACAGTAAAAACATTTTAATCCGTGCCAACCGCACTGAGTTTGGCGAGCGGAACGGAAAGTATTTCACGGTAAGCATTGAAGGCGGACTTGAAAAACCCTTACAAATAGTGAATGGAGGTATTGCTGCCTTTTCGCCCGATGCAAAAAAAATATGTTTTACCCCGGTTGACCGCGAATTCCGCAGTTGGAAAAGATACAAAGGTGGCCGTGCCACCGACCTTTGGGTTTACGATCTGGAACAAAACACCTCGGAACAAATTACCGATTTTGTTGGGACAGACCAGTGCCCGGTTTGGTACAACAACAAAATTTTCTTCGCGTCGGACCGCGATTTGAAACTCAATATTTACAGTTACAACACCCAAACAAAGGCAATTGAACAACTTACAAGTTTCAAGGATTTCGATGTGCTGTGGCCTTCGGGAAGCAACGGGCAACTGGCTTTTGAAAAAGGTGGGCACATTTATAAAATGAACCTCGAAAACGGAGCCACTGAAAAAATTACGGTCAACATCAATTTTGACAATCCAAAAATGGTTGCTTATTTCAAAAATGTGCAGGAAAATGTTCACAGTTACTCCATCTCGCCCACCGGGAAACGTGCGCTGTTTGATGCGCGGGGCGATATTTATTCTGTCCCGGCTGAAAACGGAAATACCGAAAACCTCACGCAAACCCAGGGAATCAGGGAGATTTACCCCAACTGGTCGCCCAACGGGAAATACATTTCGTATTATTCCGACGCAACCGGTGAATATGAAATTTATCTTCTCGAAAATAAAAAAGGGGCAAAACCGCAGCAGTTGACAACAAATTCTTCGGCATGGAAATACGACAGCGAATGGTCGCCCGACAGTAAATACCTGCTGTATTCCGACCGCACCCTTCAACTTAAACTTTTCAATATTGAAACAAAAACTGAAACTGTTGTTGACAAAGCCACTGAAAATGAATTCAGATCGTATGTTTTTTCACCCGATTCAAAATGGGTTGCGTACGAAAAACAAGCGCCCAACGGATATTCAGCAATTTGGGTTTACAATATTCCTGAAAATAAAACCATACAGCTTACCGATAATTTGTTTTCTGATAATTCACCGGTTTTCTCTACCGATGGGAAAACCATTTTTTTCTTATCCGGCAGGGATTTCAACCTCAATTTTTCGAGTTTCGAATTCAACTATGTTTACAATAAATCGACACGTATTTATGCAATGGCATTGAAAGCCGATGCAGAAAAACTATTTAAAGATAAAAATGACGTTGAGCCTGTTAAAGAAGAAAAAGAGACAAGGGAAAAGGCAGAGGCAAAGGATAAGGCAGAGGCAAAGACTAAGGATAAGGAAGAAACGGTAACTGTTACAATTGATGTTGACGGCATTAACAACTGGATTATTGCAATTCCATTGGCTGCCGGCGAGTACCGCAATCTGGCTGCTGTCGATGGCGGGATTTTGTACATCAGCGATGGGAAACTAAAAAAATACAACATCGCCGATGAAAAAGAAGAGGTGATTCTTGAAAAAGCAATGCAGGCGCAGGTTTCAGCCGATGGAAAAACAATGCTGTATCGGTCGGGAAAGGATTTTGGGATTACCAAAATTACACCCGGACAAAAATCCGATGCCGGTAAGCTAAACCTCGACGGTATGGAAATGAAAATAGACCCGGCAAAAGAATGGCAACAGATTTATAATGATGGCTGGCGCATTTTCCGCGATTACTTTTATGTAAGCAACCTGCATGGCGTTGACTGGAAAGCCGTTAAGGAAAATTACGCTCAATTGGTTCCGTATGTTGGCCACCGCGCCGATTTGGATTTCATTTTAAGCGAAATGGTTTCTGAATCGAACGCCGGCCACTCGTATGTTGATTGGGGCGATTTCGAAAAGCCAAAACGTGTGGAAGGCGGATTACTTGGCGCCCAACTGGTTGCCGATGAAAAAGCCGGATACTATAAAATTGCAAAAATTTACCAGGGCCAAAACTGGAACGAATCATTGCGTTCGCCGCTCACAGAACAGGGAGTGAAAGTGCAGGAAGGTGATTACCTGATTAGCATTAACGGACGTGAAATAAAAACCACTGACAATCCTTACGAATTTCTTGAAAACACTTTAGGCAAACAGGTTGAAATTGTGGTAAACTCAACCCCTGAGATGGATTTTGCGCGTACTTCGATGGTTAAACCCATCAAAAGCGAGTTGGAAATGCTTTATTACAACTGGGTAACCGAACGCCGGGCAATGGTAGATAGACTCTCTGGTGGCAAAATCGGGTACATTCATGTTCCGAATACCGCGGTCGAAGGAAACCGTGAGCTTTTTAAAGGAATGTATGCATACAACGACAAGGATGCGCTTATTATCGATGACCGTTACAACGGAGGCGGTTTTATACCCGATGTGATGGCCGACCTGCTCGATCGCAAAACACTGAGCTACTGGAATGTAAACGGGTTGACACCAATGAAAACCCCGGGAATTGCCCACGACGGCCCGAAAGTGATGCTGATAAACGGGTACTCTTCAAGTGGCGGCGATGCCCTACCCTATTATTTCAGGAAAAAAGGGTTGGGGCAACTTATCGGAACACGCACCTGGGGCGGACTTGTTGGTATTTCAGGCAATGCCCGGCTGGTTGATGGCGGAAATATTTCGGTGCCACGCTTCGGAATATTCGACGAAAACGGCGAGTGGATTATTGAAGGAATTGGCGTTTACCCCGATATTGAAGTAGTTGATCGCCCCGAACAACTGGCAAAAGGAGTTGATCCCTGTGTTGAAAAAGCGGTGGAAGTTTTGCTGAAAGAACTGGAGAAAAATCCACCCAAAAAAGTAAAAATACCCGAACCACCAAACCGTTCGGGCTGGATTGAAAAAGACGTCAAAAACAAATAAAAATTGTACGTTCCTTTCTCTATTGGAAAAAATTACAGTAACTCACACAAAATCTTATTTTTGTATTATTGCTTCAACTATTTCGAAATGAAAAAAACTATTGTAATTTTTGGCATCATTGCTATCCTGCTTTTCTCCTGTTCAACCGGTAAAAAAGCCCTTCAAAAAGGTGACTATTTTTCTGCCCTGTCGAAAGCGGTGGAACGGTTAAAATCGTCGCCCGACAATAAAAATGCTACGAAAGTTCTGCGCGATGGTTATCCGATGACACTCGAATGGACGCAGGAAGAATTGGATCAGGTACTTTCCTCCAACGATCCGTTTAAATGGGAGCAGGCCATTAATTTAATGGAGCAAACAAACCGGTTATCAGACCAAATCAGGAGCACACCTGCAGGGCGTAAGATTATCAGCAATCCGAAAAGTTATACTTCGGAATTAAATATGGCTTATG
Organism: uncultured Prolixibacteraceae bacterium; assembly: GCA_947085485.1. GTDB lineage: Bacteria > Bacteroidota > Bacteroidia > Bacteroidales > Prolixibacteraceae > Draconibacterium. Next base: position 33,883 of record CAMTWS010000020.1, on the reverse strand, counting down.
AAAAAGCTGCCGAAGTGCGATACAACGCCGGGTTGGCTGAACTGCAAATAAATACACGCGAATCGGGGCGAAGGGCATTTGAACATTTTGTAAAAGCCGACCAGTTTGTTCGCGGCTACAAAAATGTGAAGGAATTAATGGATTCTGCCAAGGAAATTGCAACTGTCCGCGTAATTTTACAGGCTATTCCGGTAAATACACAACGACACCGGCTTTCATCGGAATTCTTTTACAACCAGGTTTTTGAATACCTCAACAATCAATTCCGTCCTTCAGGATTTGTGAATTTTTATTCCCCTTTTCAGGCTGAAAAAGAGGGGCTTAGAAATCCCGATTTCATTGTCGATATGAAATTTTTCGACTTTTCTGTGGGAAATTTAAATCATACCGAAAAAGAGGAAAAAGTGGAAAGAAAAGTAATAACCGAATCGAGGGATACAACAAAAACAGAATACAAAAACTATGTGGCTAAGTTGAAAATATTCAGCGACCAGGTAAGTTCGGGCGGAAGTTTGCGGGTAAAGATTATCGATCCGGCAAACGATAAATTGCTGATGGATGAACTCGTTCCCGGTTCGTTTGTATGGTTTAACGAATACGCCATGTTTGTCGGCGACCAGGAAGCACTAAATAACAAACAACTTGAACTTACAAAAAGAAAAGTTCTGCCGCTTCCACCCGGGCAGGATTTGTTTATTGAATTTACAAAACCCATTTACAGCCAGGTAACACAGAATTTAAACCGGTTTTTCAGAAGATACAACTGATTTTATGTTTTGAAATTAAATCCACTTTTCAAATGCGCGAATTCCTGAAATTAAAATACGGTCTTTCAAATTCTGAAATTCAGAAATTGGAAGGGTACGGAAGTGAGAATTACCTGATTAATTCAGGTTCCGAAAAATTCATACTGAAAGTTTATCCATTCGACAAGCAAATACTGGATTTGGCAGCAGCAGAAAACGATCTTTTATTTCGTCTTCAAAAAGAAAAATACAATCAGTTTCCAAACCCCATTCGAAATATAAATGGTGAATATCTGACTGTATTTTATGAAGGAGAAACGAGAAAAACAGCCCGTTTGCTCACCTTTATTGAAGGAGGTTTTTTTGCTGAAACCGGTCACTCAAACCTGCTTTTTGAATCGTTTGGGAAATTTCTCGCAAAAATGGATTTGCAACTTTCAGATTTTAAAAACTATGTGATTGAAGCCCGTAAGTTTGAATGGGATTTGCAGTATTTTCAACATTTCATTCCCGAAAAAACAAAATTCATTGAAAATCCGGCAGGCCGCAAACTGGTTGAGTATTTTTTGATGCAGCACCGCGAAAATGTAGTTCCTTATCTCCATTCCTTCCGAAAACAAATCATCCACAACGATGCCAACGACTGGAATGTTTTAGTGCAAAACGGTAAAGTTCCGGGGATCATCGATTTTGGCGACACCTGTTACACGCAGCTAATCAACGAACTGGCAATCGGAATTACTTACGCAATCCTTGAAAAAGATAATCCGGTTGAATGGGCAAAAGCAATCATTTCAGGATACCATCAAATTTTTCCACCCGAAGAAAAGGAAATTGATATTTTGTACTGGCTAATTGCAGCGCGGCTTTGCACAAGCGTTTGCAACTCAGCGCTCGAAAAAACAAAACAACCCGATAACGAATACATTTCAATCAGCGAAAAACCGGCATGGAACCTGCTTGAAAAATGGGTAAAAATTAATCCTGTATTTGCACGCAATGAATTCAGAAAAGCGTCAGGTTTTATTATTCCTGAGGAAAAATCAATCGAAGAAATCAAATCAGAACGTTTTCAAACTGTCAGTCCCATATTTTCGGTAAGTTACAAAAACCCCGTTTACATGGAACGAGCAGCGTTTCAGTATATGTTCGACAAGTATGGGAACAGCTACCTCGACGCCTACAACAATATTCCGCATGTGGGCCACTCTCACCCAAAAGTGGTTGAAGCCGGGCAAAAACAGATGGCAAAACTTAACACCAACACCCGCTATTTGTACGACCATATAAATGATTATACTGCAAAACTTTTACAATACTTTCCGAAACCGCTGAATAAGGTTTTTCTGGTAAATTCGGGAAGCGCTGCCACCGATTTGGCCATCAGGCTGGCACGGAATTTCACCGGGAAAAATAAAATTGCGGTGGTTGAACATGGCTATCACGGAAACACGCAAACCGGCATCGAAATCAGCCACTACAAATTTGGCGGAAAAGGTGGAAAGGGCAAATCTGAAAATACAATTTGCCTTCCGATTCCCGATGCTTACCGGGGTGAATTCAAAATAAATGATGGAAACGCCGGAATTTCGTTTGCCCATAAAGCCATTCAGCAAATGATAAAACCTACCGGCGAAATTGCCGCTTTTATTGCCGAACCGATTGTGGGCTGCGGCGGACAGGTGCCGATGGCAAAAGGATATTTAAAAGAAATTTATACCGGAATCCGCAATCAGGGCGGAGTTTGTATTTCCGACGAAGTGCAAACCGGATTCGGACGTTTAGGCGATTTTTTCTGGGGGTTTGAAGCGCAGCAGGTAATCCCCGACATTGTAATCCTTGGCAAACCGATGGGAAACGGCCACCCGATGGGAGCAGTGGTTTGTACCGATGAAATTGCAGAAGCATTTAACAACGGCATGGAATTTTTCAGTTCGTTTGGCGGAAACCCGGTTTCGTGTGCAATCGGGAAAGCTGTTTTGGAAGTTTTGGAAGAAGAAAAATTACAGCAAAATGCAAAATCAGTGGGTGATTATTATTTACATGAATTGACCAAACTTCAGCAAAAACATGAGTGTATCGGCGATGTCCGGGGCTCGGGACTTTTTATTGGTTTCGAGTTTGTAAAAAACCGGTTCACTTTGGAACCCGACACAGAACTTGCCCAAAAAGTGAAAAACGAATTACGCAACCGGTTCATCCTCGTAAGCACCGACGGGCCTTTCGACAATGTCATCAAATCGAAACCACCGCTTTGTTTTACGAGGGAGAATGTGGATGAGGTGATTGGTAATCTGGGAAAAATCCTGTGATTCCCCTGTTGACTTTTGTTCAGTAGCTACCAAATTCACAGGACAAAACAATAGGTGCAGAGCACCGGAATATTGGTTGAACAACAAATCATTAATACATCATCCTAAATTGAATTTTAAATTAATGATTTTTGTATCAACATTCCTTTAAATTCCATTCGCACAAAAGATTTCTGCTAACTTTATGCCCGATAAAAACTCATTTTTATGATTCACCCGGAAAAATTCAAACAGTTAAAATCGCAACTCGAAGGCGATTTGTTTGCCGACAATGTGCAGCGGGTATTGTATTCAACCGATGCGTCGCAATACAAGGAAATGCCCATGGCAGTAACCCTCCCGAAAACGAAAGAAGATATTAAAAAAATCATTGCTTTTGCCCGTGAAAACGGCGCTTCAATTATTCCCCGCGGTGCAGGGACTTCGCTTGCCGGTCAGGTGGTTGGGCCCGGAATTGTTGTTGATATTTCGAAATACATGAACAAAATTCTGGAGTTCAATTATGATGAAAAATATGTAATTGTTGAACCGGGGGTTAATCTGGCTGAACTGAATTTGTTTCTTGCACCCCACAATATGCAATTCGGGCCCGAAACTTCGACGGCCAACCGCTGTGTAATTGGCGGAATGCTGGGAAACAACTCCTGCGGCTTACATTCGCTCGTTTATGGCAGCGTGCGCGAACATATCCTTGAAGTGGACGCCATTCTTTCCGATGGTTCTGAAACCACTTTTAAACCACTTACCAAAAAAGAATTTCAGCAAAAACTGAACGGCAATCCAAACCAACTCGAAAGAGCGATTTACCTGAACATTTTCGATACATTATCCAGCGCCGAAAATCAAAAAGAGATACGCAATAATTTTCCCGACCCCAAAGTTACCCGCCGGAACATGGGTTACGCCATCGACATCCTGCTCGATTCTGAAGTTTTTACAGAAGGTGGCGAAACATTTAATTTTTGCAAATTATTAGCCGGATCGGAAGGAACACTGGCATTTTCGTACCGCATCAAACTGAATGTCATCCCTCTCCCACCGAAATATAAGGGGCTTCTTTGCGCCCATTTCGAAACGCTGGAAGATTCGTTGCTCGGAAACCTGGTGGCGCTGAAACACAAACCAACGGCAATTGAGCTGATGGACGACACCATTTTGCAATGTACCAAGGAAAATATAGAGCAGAATAAAAACCGCTTTTTTGTAAAAGGTGATCCCGGTGCGCTGCTGATGATTGAATTTTCCTTCGAAACCGAAAAAGAGCTGACCGATACTGCCGCCGCACTCGAAAAAGATTTCCGCGATGCCGGGCTGGGTTACCATTTTCCATTGATTACCGGCGCCGACAACATCAAACGTGTGTGGGCTTTACGCACCGCCGGATTGGGATTGCTTTCGAATGTCCCGGGCGATCGCAAAGGTGTTCCCGGAATTGAAGACACTGCTGTAGCGCCGGAATATCTCCCGGAATATGTGGCCGATTTCAAAAAAGTATTGCAAAAGCTGGGGTTGACAAGCATCTATTACGCCCACATCGCCACCGGCGAAATCCATTTCCGACCGCTCATCAATTTTAAAGACCCTGCCGATGTTGTGCTGTTTGATACTTTGATGAATGAAGTGGCAGCGCTGGTAAAAAAATACCACGGCTCGATGAGCGGCGAACATGGCGACGGGCGTGTGCGCGGAAAATTCATCCCGTTTATGCTGGGCGAGCACAATTATCAATTGTTGCGGCAAGTGAAAAAAACGTGGGACCCCAACAATATTTTCAACCCCGGCAAAATTGTTGACACACCGCCAATTACCGAAAGTTTGCGGGTTATTCCGGGCAAGGTTACGCCTGAATTCAAGACAGAATTTGACTTTTCGCGATACCGTGGTTATTTCCGGAGCGTTGAAAAATGCAATGGCTCGGGCGACTGCCGCAAAAGTGAAGTCATCGGCGGAACCATGTGCCCCACGTTTATGGCAACCCGAGACGAAGACAAATCGACCCGCGGACGCGCCAACATTTTGCGCGAATTTTTATATTCGAACGAAAAAGAAAATCCTTTTAACCAGCAGGAAATTTACGATATACTCGACCTCTGCATCTCGTGCAAAGCCTGCAAAGCAGAGTGCCCGTCGAATGTGGACATGGCCAAACTGAAAGCCGAATTTCTGCAACAGTATTACGATATTCACGGAATCCCGCTGCGTTCGAAACTGGTGGCTTACCTGCCGCGGTTAAACAGTGTGGCCGTGCTGTTCAGGCCGGTTTCAAATTTTATAATGAACACCTCGTTGTTGAAAAAAGCAATTGGATTTTCAACCAAAAGAAACGTTCCGAAACTTTCAAGAATTACCCTGAACCGCTGGGTGGGCAACGGAATACCAATGCCCGAAACTGAACCAAAAGGGAAAGTATATCTTTTTAACGACGAGTTTACCAACTACAACGAAAGCGATATTGGTATAAAAGCCATTTTATTGCTGACCAAACTGGGCTATGAAGTGAAAATACCGGTGCATAAAGAGAGCGGACGTACTTTTCTTTCCAAAGGTTTGGTGCGGACTTCCAAAAAAATTGCCACCGAAAATGTCAAACTTTTAAAAGATATTATTTCTGGGAAAACGCCGCTGGTAGGTATTGAGCCCTCGGCAATTCTCGCCTTTAGAGATGAATACCCTGATTTGGTTGATACAGCGTTGCAACCCGCTGCCACCGAATTAGGGAAAAACGCCCTTCTTTTCGAAGAATTTATTGCCACCGAAATCGATAAAGGAAATATTACTTTCGAACAGTTTACCACCGATGAAAAACAAATCCTGTTGCATGGCCATTGCCAGCAAAAAGCAGTTGCATCAACCGAACCTTCGAAAAAGATGCTTTCGCTGCCCAAAAATTATACGGTAAAAGAAATATCATCAGGATGTTGTGGCATGGCCGGTTCGTTTGGTTACGAAAAAGAACATTACGAATTGTCGATGAAAATTGGAGAAATGGTTCTTTTCCCTGCCGTTCGCGGTGCAGAAGAAAAAGTGATTATTTCGGCTCCGGGAACCTCTTGCCGCCACCACATTAAAGATGGAACAGGAAAACAGGCTAAGCATCCGGTGGAGGTTTTGTATGAGGCATTAGTTTAAACTAAAATGTGTAATTGAGTGATTTAGTGAATGAGAAAAAATAGCTTGCAATTAGTTGTTTTTATAACATTATCCAAAGTAAGTGTTTTTTCACTTTTTTAAATACTTTTAAAACTCCACTTGATACACTACATGAAAAAAACAATTCTACCTATTTTCAATTTCTTTTTAAAACCTGAGATGGAATCCTTCACGGGTCAAAACTCGGTTTCAAAAATAAAATGGCTGTTTTTTCTTCTTGCATTTGAAATGCCTTTTATGTTGATTGCCATTTTTTTGCAAAACCTGCTTTTCAAAAATGGTTTGGTAAATTCAGAAAATCACTTCGTAAATGAACTTATCCATAAAGGAGATATTTTGTTTGTCACTATAAGTATTCTGATTCTTCCGTTTATTGAAGAACTTATTTTCCGGCTTCCGTTGCGTTTTAAAAAGGGCAATTTCATTCCCTGCATCATATTTATAATATTGTTATCAGGAATGTTTCTTTTTGAAAAACTTCAGCCAGCAGTTTCAGTTCCTCTGTTTTTGGGAATTGCAATCTTATTATCCTTTTATTTTTTTCATCGAAGAATGGCAGAAAAACGAGAAGCAATTCTCTATTCGAACTACCCGTTATACTTTTATTTCGTTGCAATTTTATTTGCATTGGCCCATCTTGCCAATTTTAGTTACTCCATTTCACTTCTTCTGTTTGCTCCAATTATTGTTCTGCCTCAATTTGCAGGAGGTTTTTTCATGGGTTTTATACGCATTAAACAGGGTTTTATCTGGGGATTCTTTCTTCATGCATTGCACAATGCAATTTTTATGTTACCTGTTTTGCTGTTTTCTTCCATCAATAATCCGAAATTAATTGAGAAGATTGATAAAAATGATTACACATTTGAAGTTTATGAAGGTTTTCAATTTAATAGTCCCGAGTATGCAAAATCAGAACCTGTTACATCGCCAAGAAAAATTACCCCAAACGAAATTGTATTGTACGGAACGTTTAAAAATGTTGTTTCCACTTTAACGATTACCAATAAAAAATATATAAGGTTTAAAAACAGTATTTTGCTGAAAAAGAAATCAGTATATATTTTAAAAATGATTCTGCTAAAATCGAATCAGCTTATTTTGCTTCACGTCTGGTTTTTGAAAACCTTTTAAAAAGCTACAATCTGGAAACAAAGAACGAAAAAAGTGATTTAACCGTTTGGAGTTTATCCGTAAACGACGAACATTTATTCAAAACACATTTACCCGATTCTGTTAATAACAACAGTAAAAATGCACTTCGGGGTTTTTATGGAGCAAGAGACACGCTGAAACTCCATAACATCAATTCAGAATTCCTTGCCAAAACATTACAAATTGCCTTTGACACTGAAATTCAAAACGATATTGACAAAAAAGCTATTTTTTCAATTGAAATACCCAACAACGATTTTTATGACTTGAAAAAGTTTCTGGAATCTAACTATGGGTTGACAATTGAAAAGAAAACCGAGAAAAAAGAGATGTTGTTAGTGTATTAGAATTGTACTTTAACTTTTCCAAAGTTTTAACTTTGGAAAAGTTGTACTCCAGACAAATCAATATTTCTGCAACAGCGTCAGCAATTTCCTGTCGAGTTTCTGGCCATGCCACTCTTCATACTGGATATCTTTTCGTCCTGAATTCAGTACGCCGAAAGTTCCTTTAAATTCCCAAAGCGCAAAGCCGATTCCGTGTTCAGATAGCACCCCAAGCACATCGTCGAACCAGGCAATGAAAACATCGTGCGGAGTTGCGTTCCAGCATCCACATTCGCCGCAATGCACGCCAACGCCTTGTTTTACGGCATCAAACCAGGGAGCGTAAAATTTTTCGAGGCTTTCGCGGTTAAATTCGCGCCCATCGATGGTTCCCGGCCAAACCGGTTTTGGGGCATCGTCGGGATTTTTAAATACCCACGGGGCGCGGTAATGCGAAATGTAATGAGGGAAATAACCACGGCAACTCTGTCCGATTTCGAGATCGAAAATTTCGGGAATTACATCGCTGCCTACATTGTTTCCATCGGCAATTACCATATGCTTCGGATTGTGCGACCGTATGGTTTCCATGGCTTTTTTGGCCACCTCACGGTACAATTCACCCGGAATCGGGCCTCTTTTGGAATGCTGGTCATTCATATCTTCGCGGGTACATGGCTCATTCACCAAATCGAAACTAATTTGTTTTGGTGTTTTACCGGCAAACCGTTTGGCCCACATCCCCCAGTGAAAATAAAATGCCTCCTGTGCTTCTTTGTCTTCCCATAAATTGTAAGGCTCATTAAATCCGGCATTCACGCAAAAACCCGGGGCGCGGTGCAGGTTCAAACTTACATGCAACCCCTGTTTATTGGCCATGTCAACTACCTTTTCAACCTGATCAATTGCTGCCTCATCAATCTTATACATGTCGTCAGGAGTAATATCTTTCGAGCGGTCGAATTTCACATAACGCGGATATGCCATGGGGAACCGCACAAAATCAAATCCCCAGTCGGCCATCCATTTAAAATCGCCTTCGTTGGTGACTGCATAACTGCTTTGCACATTCGGTGAAAAATAATCGAGCAGGTTAAATCCTTTCCAGCGCGGCAATTTATTCTGAACTGGTTTTAACGAATTTGAATATGCCAGGTTTCCTGACAGTCCGACTCCGGCTGCAGCAAGTCCGGTTGTTTTGATAAAATTTCTACGTTCCATTTTTTTGATTGTTTAAATTGGTTTGGGGTAAAGATAAAAATAATTTGACAGTGATCAGAAAAACAAGATTTACATTTTATTGAGTTTTCTGATCCACCCAAATCAGTTTCGAGGTGTCGTAGCCGCGATTTTTGGCTTTTTCGAGAATCAGGTTTTTCACAGATTCGTCAAGTTTTGGGGTGCGGCTTAAAATCCACAGGTAGTTATCTGATTTACTGCCAATTAAAGCCCACCGGTAGTTTTCGTCGAGTTCCATCACAAAATAACCGGCATAAAAAATCCAAAAGAACGACACTTTTAGTTTGCCGGGTTCACCGGTGAGTTTTGCCTTTCCTTCGGCTATGCTGAGTGTGCCATCGAGGGTGTTTTTGTATCCCTGATTTAAAACCCTTATTTTTCCATCGCCGCGCATTGAATAGGTTGCTGTAACGCCCACCAAACCACGTTCGAAGCTATGATCGAAACGGGCAATTTCGTACCAGATCCCCAGATAGCGTTGCAGGTCGAGTTCCCTAACAGTAGCGGTATTCATCTCTTCTGATTTTTTGGTTTGACAACCTCCGGTAACAATGATAAAGAGAAAAGCAATAAAAAAAATTGTTTTAAGCTGTAAGGATTTCATAACGATATATTTTTATTATGATTCAGTCACAAAAATTAGTTTGTTGAATAATATCAATGCCACAGATTCTCAGATTTTATAATTCATCAACTGTTTTAAAGAAATCAGAACGATAAAGTGATTTTTTTAAAAAGAAAATCAAATAATTAAACATCTGTGAATCTGTGGCTTAAATTTACATAACCGATACCTATTCTTCAATCATGTTAATTCTCCGTATCATCTCCATACACATTCTCCCATTGTGGTATGGTCCTTTCCACGGGCCAACTTTGTCGCCCCGCAACGGTTTTAAGTTGGAATCGACACCCCAAAACCAATCACCGTTCTTTTTGTCGATAATGTAATACTGAATAAACTTCCAGCTTTTTTGGGAGTGACCGAGGTATTTTTCATCTTTGGTAATTTGGTATGTATTGAAAAAACCAACTACTGCTTCGGCTTGCGGCCACCAATCGAATTGCACCTGTAAATGTCCTTCAGCCTTTTCGTAATACATGCCACCATGCGGCGCCAGTCCTTCTTTTATGGTTACATCGCTGATTTTTACGGCAGCTTTTTCAACTTCTTCGATAATCTCTTTTTTGCCCAACACCTCAGCAGCTTCGTGCATCAGCCATGTTGCTTCAATGTCGTGCCCGTAGGAATCAATTTCTGAACGCACTGTCCAGTCTTTATCGAAGAACAGGATAAGATGCCCTGTTTTTTCATCAAGTATTTTATCGAGGAAAATGCGTATTAAATGCTCCACTTTCTTTTCCACTTCTTCTACTTTATAAATCCGGTAAAGGTTGGTGTAAGCCTCTAAAATGTGCAAATGGGTGTTCATCGATTTTTTCACATCCAAATCTTTGGGGCTCAGCCGCTGGTCGCCGGTATCTTTCCAGTCGGCAGTTTTGGCTTCAATATAGCCGCCAAATTCAGGGTCGAACGCATATTTTTCCATCAGCATAAACATTGAAACTGCAAATTGTTTTGCCTTTTCGTCTTTAAATGCCAACCAGTATTCCGACATGGCGTAGATAAAAAATGCCCCGGCATAAAACTGCTTCTTTGTATCTTCGGGCCTTCCATCGGGGAATACACTCCAGTAAATACCGCCGTTTTCGTTGTCCCAAAATGTTTCAATCAAAATACGAAAAGCTTCATCAGCCATTTTTTTATAAATAGCAGTCGGATAAAACCGGTATGCCGCCGAGAATGTCCACAATATGCGGGTTATTAAAACTGCTGAAAGCGCTGCTTCCGGGAATTTCTTTCCTTCGTTGGTTATCCGGCCAAAAAATGTGCTGCGTTTGGTGTCGTAAACCTCTTTCACCCAAAAATTCAGAATGTTATCGGTGAGTTCGTTTTCGAATTGTTTTTTGAAATCGTTCCAGTCCATATCAGTTTCGAGTTTAAAGTTAAAAGATTACAGTTTAATTTTTAATTTTTATTTGTCAAAAGAACAGTTTTTTATCGTGATCCGGGAAAAATATTCCGGCATCGATGCGTATCCTGTCCAAAGTTTCCATTAGATCGAGCGTTGTTTGCCAGGTCATGATATCGCTTTCAATTTTTCCTTCATCCAGACATTTCATAACATGTGCGGCTTCGTACTGATAGCCGGTTCCCTCGTTATGCCCCGTACCAAAAATTTGTGGTTCTTCTCCGTGTTTCACCAGTGTAATTTTGGTTGGCATGTACCAGCGCGGATTTAAAACCATGTAGCCTTTTTCGCACCAGTATTCGGTTTGGGTGGGCGAATGTGACGAAAAACTTGAAGTGAGATTTGCCATTTCGCCACCCGGATATTTAAAAATGATACTGATGCTTTCCTCAGCGCCTGTGCTGCTGAAGTGGGCAAATGTTTTAACCGTTTTTGGTTTTCCGAGCGAAGTTAATGCCGCAAAAACCGGGTATAGGCCAATATCGAGCAATGAACCTCCACCGAGATTTACATTGTACAATCTTTTTTCTTCGATAAACGGCGCATTAAAAGCAAAATCGGAGCGAACAATTTGCAACTTTCCAAGTTCACCTGACTTCAGAATTTCCATCGCTTTTATAAAACTGGGCTGAAACATGGTCCAGAAAGCCTCCATCAGAAAAGTGTTGTTTTCCGTGGCGCAGGCAATCATTTCTGCTGCTTCGTTTTTATTGATGGCAAAAGCTTTTTCGCAAAGTACAGCCTTTTTATAATTCAGGCAAAGTAAAGCATGTTCGTGGTGATGCGAGTGCGGGGTAGCAATGTAAACTGCATCTACTTTCGGGTCGTTTACCATTTCGAGGTAGCTGCCGTAAGCCACTTCAAATCCATGTTCGTTTTTAAAATCGCTTGCCTTTTGCCAATCGCGCGATGCGGCAGCGTACAAATTTGCATTGGGTAACAATTTTAAATCGCTGGCGAATTTCTTCGCGATGTGGCCGCAGCCAAGAATTGCCCAGTTGTATTTTTTCATTTAAGAAGCCCCCCTAAGTCCCCCCTGAGGGGGATTTTTAAAAACAATTTCTAATTATGTATTTTTTCTTTTCGATTAAGCATTTCCACAAACTGACTAAGCTTTTTCGATCTTATCTCAGGTGTTCTGGCTGTTTGCAGCCTGTGGATTTTTATCCAACTCTGCCTGCAAATCTTCCGGAATTACAGCCGTTTTCTGCGAATCGTAAGCGTTTTCCCATGTTCTCCCGGCTTTGGCCACTTCTATTATGGCCATTCCGTAAGGCCGCATTTTGCCATCGCCAATTAACCTGAGCACTTTTTAGCGGTTGATTTTCGACCACTGGCTCGCTGGTTTGCGCGGCGAAAAGCGCTGAATCCAGGTCTTTTCATCAAATGCCTTTTTCAACCCGTCAATCCAGCCAAAACACAAAGCCACTTCAACTGCCTGTTCATACGAAATGGATGTAACCCCGCTGGTTTTTTTGCAATGCGTATCCATACCCCCGAACTTTTACCGTATTGTTCAAGCCAGTCGATTAAAGTTTGCTCCGTTTCGAAAAGGATTATAGGCAAATCGTCTTTCATTATTATCAATGTCAAAATCTTTACTCCTTTTATTCATGTGACAAATACAGCGGGAGTTTGACTTTCCTTCTAAGGTCAAAATTCTTTTTTGAACTTGGGAAAGTCCAATCCCCTGTTCGTGTTGTTCTTATCAATCAGCCAATTAATAGTTTTTACACTTTCGGCAGTGCGGAAACCATCTTCGGGCGTGTTCATGCAGTAATCGATTAACCTTTCAACAGTTGTGGTTGCCACGTGCATCCGGGTATCCGACGAACCATAATAGATAAATACTTCATCATTTTCGTTGCGGATCCAGCCATTGGTAAACACAACATTTGAAACGTCGCCCACGCGTTCATCGCTTTCGGGGGCCAAAAAATAGCCACCGGGACGGGCAATCAGTTTCGACGGATCTTCGAGTGAAGTCATAAACATAAACAGCACGTAACGCAATCCTGCTGCACAGCCGCGTACGCCATGTGCCAGATGTAACCATCCTTTTTCGGTTTTTAATGGCGCCGGTCCCTGTCCGTTTTTCAACTCCTTTATGGTATGGTAAATTTTTCCGTCGATAATTTTTTCGTCGGGCGCCTCGGCATTGGTAATATCGGCAACCAGTGCCCAGCCAATTCCGCCGCCGCCGCCGACTTCGATAAAACCATCCTGCGGACGGGTGTAAAATGCATATTTGCCCTGCACAAATTCGGGGTGTAAAACAAGGTTGCGCTGCTGACCATGATGCGAGATAAAATCGGGCAGGCGTTCCCAATTCACCAAATCTTTTGTCCGCGCAATACCACCACTTGCTGTTGCCTGCGAAGTATCGCCGGCAGGCGCAGATTTATCTTTCCGCTCAGAACAAAATATACCGTAAATCCATCCGTCCTGATGTTTTACAAGCCGCATATCGTAAACATTGTCATCGGGTTCAGTAGTTTCAGGTAGTGTCACAGGACGATCCCAAAACCGCCAGTTGTCAATTCCATTCGGGCTTTCAGCAACCGCGAAAAACGATTTGCGGTCCCACCCTTCCACGCGAACCATTAGCAAATAACGGCCATCGATATAAATGGAGCCGCTGTTAAACGTGGCATTCGCGCCAATGCGTTGCATTAAAAACGGGTTGGTTTCGTAATTAAAGTCATACCGCCAGTTCAACGGAACATGTTCTGCTGTTAAAATTGGACTTTTATACCGGTAGTAAATTCCGTTATATCCCGTTTTAACCGGCCTATTCTTTTTGGTAATCAGCTTCTCATGCTCTTTTCTGAGTTTTGCCAATCTCTTTTTAAATTCTTTTTTCTTCAGTTTCATAACATTTGTTTCGAGTTTAAAGTTCAAAGTTAAATGCTTCAAGTTCAAAGTTCAAAGTTCAGAGTTCAAAGTTCAGAGTTCAGAGTTCAGAGTTCAGGGTTTTCAACTCGAAACTTTAAACCTTGAACTCTGAACTATTCTTCCGGCAGTTTGTCCCACCATGTTTTTTTCAGTATAAATCCGCAAATAATGGTAATAATTATGGTAATCCAAATTGGGAGAGTTTCACGTAAAACAATGTAAATGGGCAGGGCAACCAAAGCGGTTTGCGCAATGGTTCCGATAACCACATTAAACATATCCATTTTAAAGTTTTTGTTCGGTTGAAAGGATGGATTTTCAGCCATCACTTTTTTCTTCACCGGGCCCCAGAATCCCCACGGATTTACAGTTTTGTAGAATTCTTTCAGGGTGGCTTCATCGGTTGGTTTGGTTAACAATGTTCCGAGCAACGCACCTGCAATTGAAATCAGCAGCAGCCAGGGGAAATAATAGAGGTCGAGGGTTTTGGAGAAAATGGTTGGGAATATCAGCGCCGGGATCAGGCCCGCCACCATTCCCCAGAAATAGCCATAACCATTAAACCGCCACCAGTACCATTTTAAAACGTTGGAAACAATATAACTCCCGTACAATGCCGACACAATCCATTGTAACATGCTGTTCACGTCCTGCGCAAATATCCCGAAAATGATACTGACGATAACCACCAAAACACCAACAATGTAGTTCATATTTTTCATTTGGTTATTGCTGGCTTCGGGTTTTATGTACCTCAAATAAATGTCGTTTACAATATAAGCCTGCGTAGCGTTTAATGTTCCGGCAAAGGTGGAGTTAAAGGCCGCAAGCAATCCGGCAAGCAACAGTCCCATAAAACCAATGGGCACAAACTCGGCAATGGCAGAGGGTAAAATCTGTTCAAAGTCAATTTGCCCGGCCACCATTAAATTAAGCCTGTCGTAGTACAGCAAACCCAGAATAGCAAAACCGGCAATCATGAAATAGCGGATGGGCATTAACACCACCGAAACAAAACCGCTCATTTTTGCAGCTTCCTTTGGCGATTTTGTTGAAAGGATTTTTTGCATATCATAAGTTGGCGCCGGACCGGCAATCGACACAAGCAATCCCTTAAACAGCATCATCATAAAAAAGATGGAGAAGAGCGAATATCCGTCGCTGGCAATTTTTTTGTTCACTTCATCAATTTTTCCGCTCCAGTCGAGGTCGCTCAGGGTATGTCCAAAAAACGGTGTCCTCCATCCGTCAGGCACGTTAAGGGTTTCAACAGTCATTGCTTTCATGGCCAAAACGCCAATTAAAATTGCTGAAACCGTCATGATGAAATACTGCAAAACATCGGCCCACACTATACTTGCCATACCACCCAAAACCGCGTAAAACACGGCGAACATGGTAAATGTTATCCCGTAAATGTGAGGTACATATTCGAGTGGCACATTGAACGGTATGTAGGCCTGAACCATTTCCCAGGGAATAAAAATCATCACAAATTTACCAAGCCCGATAAAACCGTAAGCCAGGTAACCCAGGCACAAAATAAGGGCGAAAAATACAACCACACCATGCGACAATCTGCTGTCGAGCGAGCGGCCAAAACGTGTGTTTATCCACTCGGCGCCGGTGGTTACTTTCGAGCGGCGCAACCAGATGCTGAGAAAGACCATTAAAAAAACCTGGTTGAAAACCGGCCACAACCAGGGAATCCAGATACTTTTCAATCCGTAAACAAAAAGCAGCGTCACCAGCCACATGGTCCCCGAAATGTCGAACATTCCCGATGCGTTCGACAAACCAAGCATGTACCAGGGCAGCTTGTTGCCTCCGAGCATGTAATTTGATTTACTTTTCTGCGCTACTTTTTTAAGGACAAGCCCGATTACAACCGTTGAAATCAGGTAAACAAAAATGATGATTACGTCGATGACTGTTAGTTTCATATTTGGTTTATTTAGTTTATTTCAATTTCACTTTAGTCTGACATTTTTGCTAAAAATAAATATAAAAAACAGTTGTTATAAAAAAGACAATTTTACAATATAATTTTGGGTTGGTTATAAATTCATCATAATATTACTCCGGATACCCCGTAATATTGCGAATTTCATGATAAAACGGCTCCAGCTTTTTATACATCTTTCTATATACTTTTTTATAGAGTTGATCATAAATTTTAACATGATTTCTATTGGGATGAAATTCATCTTTAACCTGAACCATCTCGTGCACAGCTTCTTCAATCGAATTGAAATTTCCAGTACCACAGGCAGTGATTACCGCAGCGCCCAAACCCGAAGTTTCGGATGTTTTTCCGCGAACCACCGGTAAATTAAAAATATCGGCAGCAATCTGGCAAATTTCGTCGCTTTTTGAAGCACCCCCCGAAACTGCCAGTTGATGGATTTTTGTTTTTGAGACCTTTTCAATTCTTTCCTTTCCTTCCTTCAGCGCGTAAACCAAACCTTCGATAACAGCACGGTAAATGTGTGGTTTTTTATGTACATCGCCAAAACCTATCATGGCGCCTTTGGCAGCAGGCTGCGAAAGTCCGGGGCTCCAGTAAGGCTGCAGCAACAATCCCATCGAACCGGGAGGCGACTGACATAATAACTCGTTTAGAACTTCTTCTTCCGGAATTCCTCTTTTTTTTGCCTCTTCAATTTCTTTGTGGGCAAACTCGCTTTTAAACCAGCTAATCATCCAAAACCCTCTGAATATTTCAACTTCAGGATTAAAAAAGCCGGGAAAAACTGCAGGATAAGAAGGCATAAACGGAACCGGTTCGAGGTATTTTTTGCTTGTTGTTTGAATAGTAGCCGTGGTACCGAAACTCAGGCTGGCAGTTTCATTTGTCAACACTCCCATCCCCAGTGTTTCGCAACCTTTGTCGGAGCCACAGGCAATTACCGCCAAATTCTCAGGCAACCCGGTTTCCTCACCGGCTGTTTTGCTAACCGTCCCAATAATTTCGCCGGCATTAACCAGTTCTGGCAACTTCTCTTTTTCAACAGGAAAGAGCCTGGTACTAAACGTGAAAATATTTTTTGCATTTCCCCATTTCTGTCGTTTATAATCGAACGGAATATGCCCAATCTGCGACGCAACAGAATCATTAAACTGGCCTGTCAACCGAAAATTTAAAAAGCCCGAAACCTGCAGGAATTTGTGCGTTTTCTCCCAAATTTCGGGTTGGTTTTGCCTGATCCAGTTACATTTCCCGTCGCGCTGCGCTTTTTTTATCGAATCGCGCATTCCAATAAACCAAATCACCGGTTTCATTATGATACCGGGTTTGTAAACAGATTTTGCCTTGCGATTGTCGAGCCACACTACCAACGGGCGCAAAGTTTTTCCATCTTTATCAACATTAACCATAGAATCGCGCATAGTGGTTACTCCCACCCCTGCAATCCGGCTGAAAAATTCAGGATTTTCACTTTTAAGTGAAAAACATGCCTTCTTTAATGCCTCCCAGTAAACTTCCGGATCCTGCTCTGCCCAGCCCGGGTTAAGACTTATGTAAGGTTCAAAGGAAACTCTTTGTAAAGCCAGCAAATCTCCTTTCAAAGAAAAAATAATGGCCCGCAGGCTTTGTGTGCCGCAATCGATGGAAAGAATGGTTTTCAAATGCAAGTTTTTTTCAAAAGTAGCCATAAAACATAAAATTTGTTAAATTTATTGTTTTGAAAAAATCTATTTTTACTTCCATTTATTAACAGGAATTGAATCTTGTTTTATAAGTCAGAACAGACCTTTACACAAAAAAACGAAAATAGAAACAGAAACCTGAGTTAAATTAATTTTCATCAACCAATTTAAATTGAAATAATATGAAAACCAGATTATTCACTTCATTTTTCATCTTTTTGATGATCGTGTTTTTTGCTGGTTCGTGTGGAAAAGATGAAGTTCCCGACACACCCGGCAATGAAAATAACAGTACCAAAGAAAAACTAGCGTTACTTGAGGAAACATCCGGAAAAATTGAAAAAGCGCTGAGCGCAGGCGATCAGGCAGCTTTTCTTGGCTTTGTCAGTCCTGCCTACGAAAAATATTACAAAGATGCCGTTCAAAAAAACGCAACAAAACTGGTGCAGTTTGCCGACGTTTTTAAAACCCGCAGGTTACTGACCTGTGACGGATTCTACGCGGTGTACGAAGTACAGTACAACGGTAAAAAATTCGAGATTTCGATGATTCTTGATGATGACGGGAAATGGAAATTAAAGGATTTATAATTGGTACGATGATGAAAAGGATATTAGCAACCAATGATACTAACTCTGGCAATTGTAAATTATTCGAAGAGTTATGACAATAAAACAGCACACCGCGACTTTAACACGGCAATTGTCACCAAATTTAAAAGTTCGGTTTCGGGCTGGACTGAATTCAAAAATTACAATTTTGGATTTGATCTCGTTAAAATTACCGGGCCGGCAGTAACACAACCGGGGTATTTTAGTGTAACCACCGAAGATAAAAATTACACCCTAAAAGAATGGATAACAGAAGGCGGCTACAGTGCCGATGAACCTGAAGCGCCCGCAGCATACCGTCATTTTTACGATCCCTTATCGAATGACGGTAAAACCCATTTAACCGATATCAACAAGGCGGGAGCTAAATTTAATCCTGATGTTGATGCAGTTTACTGGCATTTTATGGGAAACGATGTAAACGGAAGCAACGATTGGTCGTGGTACAAAGGCAAAGATTTTATGATAAAAGCCATTTCCGAGAGCGACGAAAAGAACCGAAACCAGTATCTGGCAAAGGCATTCCGCGCGTTGGGCGAAGTACTCCATAACACAGCCGATATGGGATGTCCGCCACACGTCAGAAACGATGCACACGGGGGATTTGGTTTGGGCGGAAGTGATCCGTACGAGGGAGGATTTCAACCTGAATGGATTGCAGGTTTCGCGGGAAATACCTGCGATGCAGCTTTGAAAAGCCAATTTGTAGCGGCAACCAGCGCAATGGAAGTGAACAGGCAACTTGCCAGGTTCACCAACAAGTACTTTTTCTCGGATGAAACAATTTCGGGGAGTGGCGTTGAACAGTATAATTCGCGAAACAGTAAAAAGGATTTTGCAAACCCAAAACTCGACAAACTGGTTTACGAAGATGAATCATTTAATTACAACTATAATTTCCCCAGCGGACGCAAAGTACAAATGTGTAACGACCAATCGGTATTGCTTGGCTTCCTCACTTCAAATTACAGGTCGTACCCGAGAGTTACCTTAAAAAATGTTGAGACACAGGCAAGCGAACTGGTTCCGGCCATCCTTGAAGCCGGAATTCATGTTATGCATCATTTTTTTCCGGTTTTATCCATTTCTCTCGAAATTAAAACCCAGGACAAAATAATTGACGGAACCATAAAACACACTGCAACTGATGAATATCCAAATTCATTGAATTACAACGGTAAGGTCAGTTTTTTGGTCGATGGTAAAATTTCAACGATAACAGCTTCTGCTTCCAACGGTAAATTTTCGGTTACCGAAACCGATAAAAAATTTCCAGGCGCAAAAAAAATTACTGCCTACATTGAATTGGCTGATATTATGATCAAATCGAACGAATACGATTTCAGTGAAACGACAATATACAACCAGTTCGACTTTAGTTGGATGATACCGGCAAAATCCAAAGCTACCAACCTGCAGACCAACGAGATTACAAATTATCCTGTTTCCAATGTTGCAGGTTCAGGTTTTACCGGAACTATTACCAAATCAAATAATCAGTACACCGGCAGTTGGAATATTTCTGATAAAAATCCCAAAAGTGAAGGTTCGGTAATAATTACGCTGGATGGCGAAAAAACAGCCACAGTTGAATTTAACTGGAATGTCAACTATTCAAATGGAGATTATACTAAAATAACAATAGCCACTAAGGCATTGCCTTATTTCAGGAAAGCGAACGGCCAAATATTATTTGAAACCGGAGAAGCCTATAAAAACCTCATTTTGTACAGCGAGAAATCAAAAAGAGATAATGTTTTATGGGAACAAACGGCGGTTGAAAAAGATGCAAATAACCTTACCGGTGGAATTTCAGTGATGTTGTATGTAAAGTAAAAACCAAATTGTCTGAAAATACATTTTAATACATCACCTTGTCATTACAGTGTGATTATTTTAATATTTTAGCAACTCCATTTTGATAAAACTTTAAATCAATTTAAACCAATAAAAATGAACAAAATGAACAGAAGAAATTTTATCGGCAAAACTGCTGTTGGAGCGGCTGCTGTAACTGTAATTCCGCGCCACGTGTTGGGGGGCAACGGCTTTGTTGCCGCCAACGACAAAATTAACCTCGGATTTATTGGCACCGGGAAACAGATTGGGACATTGCTTGAAGGCATTGGAGGCTGTAAAGAAACAGCAACACTCGCTGCCTGCGATGTATTTAAAAGCAAACTCAATATGTTTGTTGACAGCGCAAAACAAAACAATTCGAAAAAAGGTCTCGACATAAAAATTGATAGTTACCACTACTACCGCGAGTTGCTCGATCGCAAAGACATTGACGCTGTGGTAATTGCCACACCCGACCACTGGCATGCTCAAATTGCCGTTGACGCTGCCAAAGCCGGAAAAGATATCTATTGCGAAAAACCGTTGTCGCTCACGGTAGCCGAAGGACGTGCAATGGTAAACGCAACACGCAAGTACGACCGTGTATTTCAAACAGGCAATATGCAACGCTCATGGCGCGATTTCCGCCATGCAGTTGAGCTGGTGCGAAACGGCTACATTGGCGAAATAACCGAGATAAACGTTAGCGTTGGCGAACCAATTAAACAGTGCGATCTTCCAACCCAACCTGTTCCTGAAGGACTTGACTGGAACGAATGGGTAGGGCCCTCGCTGTACCGCGGTTATCACGAGAATCTGGCCCCGCTTGATATTAAAGGCCCATGGGCATGGTGGCGCGGTTACCGCGATTTTGGCGGTGGTTTGGTTACCGACTGGGGCGCACACATGTTCGACATCTCTCAATGGGCGCTTGCTATGGACGATTCAGGGCCGGTTCAGTTTTTGCCGCCTGCCGAACCGGGAAAATCGCACGGATTAACAATGATTTATGCAAATGGCGTGCGCGTGAACCACAAATTGTGGGGTGGCGAAAAAGATGGCAATGGCGTTCAGTTTATTGGAACTGCCGGTAAAATTGAACTTAGCCGCGATTTTATCCGCACTTTCCCCAACGACAAACTTGCCAAAGCTGCTTTAAAAGAAACCGATAAAAGGGTTTATTACAGCGATAACCATTACCAGGACTGGATTAATGCCATAAAAAAACGCAGCAAACCAATTTCTGATGTTGAAGTTGGCCACCGCACTGCTTCGGTTTGCAACCTTGCCAACATCGCTTACGAGTTGCAGCGTCCGTTGTTGTGGGATCCGAAAGCTGAAAAATTTACCGGCGACGACTGGGCAAACATGATGCTTACACGCCCGATTCGCGGTAAATGGGATTTTACAAACTATTAGAAAGCCCCTCCTAACCTCCCCAAGGGGAGGAAAAAGAACGGCTCTTATTAAATCGTCACCCGGCTCAAAGTCGGGTGACGATTATCTTTAACAGAAATGAAAGAAACATTGCAAAAAATCTGGGATTATGTACTCGATGCGGGAATTACAACCCTTACCCAGCTTTTTGTGTTGCTGGGCCCCCTGCTGTTACTCGCGCTACTAATGAATATTGTTGCCCGCAAAAACGAGGAACTCAGCTATAAGGTACTTGGACAAAAGGTTTACCTGTATGTTTTTGGATGGCTTGGAACTGCGGTCCATGAGCTGGGGCATGCAATATTTGCCGTTATTTTTGCCCACAAAATTTCAGAAATAAAGTTGTTTTCGCCCAATTCGGGAAAGTCGCTGGGCCATGTAAAACACAGTTACAAAGCGGGAAACCCATATCAAACCATTGGAAATTTTTTTATCGGGATTGGCCCCATTTTACTGGGTACTGCACTTTTATTTGTTGTTACCTGGTTTCTTTTTGGGTTGAATATTTTTCAGATTGCCGAAAAACATCATGTTTTAATCAATATCGAACTTTTTATAAATATCGATTTGTTAAAAACTACAGCAATCAATACCGGAAAAGGTATTTGGGAATGCACGGATATCATTTTAAACGGGCCGAAAACCAACTGGTGGAAACTGGCATTGTTTTTTTATTTGTTTTATGCTGTCGGGAGTTCTATAACGCTCAGTGCCTCTGATATTAAAGGGGCATTCAGGGGATTTGTTTACTTTGTTTTTCTTCTTTTGTTGTTTAATTTATGCACCCTTGGGATGGGCAGTTTTGCCATCGGTTTTTTCAGGAAAATAAATCATTATTTATCAGGATTCTATTTCCTGATTATAGTCAGCATGGGGTTAAACATTGTTTTTATTGTTGTTCTGTGGCTGTTTAATTTGGTGTTATCACAAATCCTCAATAATACACCAACACGTAAACCAAAAAAATGAGTATTTTATATCCGGTTATATTTCAAATCACCAAACCTGATTTTAGTGAATGAGTGGGTTATAAACCTTTCATTTGGAAAATCACTATGAAATACTACCTTTAACATTGCTTTTCGGTCCATTCGGAAAGTAAAAAAATAAAATATTAATTAAACTAAAATTTCATGAAACGAGTACTATTCTTTATTTCGGTTTTTATCAGTTTTTCTTTTCTAACAAAAGCTGAATCCCCCTATCCTGTGCGTGGACTTTGCATTGCAGCACCCACTGTTAATGGTGTTGATGAATTTGTTCAATTCATAAAAACCGATTTGGCCCCGTCAGGTTTGAACCTGCTTATTTTACGGATTGACTATCAATATCAGTTTAAATCGCGCCCTGAATTAATTGGCGCCAATCCCTATTCTGAAGCAGATGTAAAAAAGCTGGTGAAAATTTGCAAAGAGAATAACATCAGGTTAATACCGCAAATCAACTTATTCGGGCATCAGTCGTGGCATAGTACACCGAGCAAATTGCTTCAGGTTTATCCCGAATTTGACGAAACACCCGGAATTATACTTCCCAAAGAAGGTGAGTACAAATGGCCCAATCCTGATGGTTTGTATTGCAAGAGTTATTGTCCGCTGCACCCCGAAGTTCACAATGTGGTTTTTGATTTGGTTAATGAAATTTGCGATGTTTTTGAAACCGATGCTTTCCACGCCGGGCTCGATGAAGTTTTTTACATTGGCCACGAACAATGTACGCGCTGTTATGGACACGACAAGGCTGAACTTTTTGCCGGCGAGGTAACCAAAATCAGAAATCATTTAAAAGAGAAAAACCGCGAACTCTGGATTTGGGGCGACCGCCTGATAGATGGGAAAACCACCGGAATTGGCTTGTGGGAAGGTAGTTACAACAACACGCACCGCGCCATCGATATGATTCCCAAAGATGTTGTGATTTGCGACTGGCACTACGAACGCCCCGACCCAACAGCCTTTTTGTTTGCTTCAAAAGGATTACCTGTAGTAACCTGCCCGTGGCGAACTCCCGAAATTACCATACAACAGGAAAAAATGATGCGTACTTTTATCGACAGCGCCACAAAAGAGATGAAACCAAAATACCTGGGTATGTTGCAAACCGTCTGGGGATCGGCTGAAGGATTTATGAGGAGCTACAAGGGAACTGCAAATCCCGACAGGATTGATAAATCGGCCGATAGTTTTAAGGAACTCGCAAAAGTTTGGAATAAATAGAAGCCCCTCCTAACCTCCCCAAAGGGGAGGGACAGGAAGTAACAAGTCAAAAAAAAAACAATAAATCACTACTAATAGTACAATCAATCTCAACAAATAACTATTAATCACTATCAATCTCAATTCCTATGAAAACAATACTCAGTATCACAATCCTTTCCGTATTTATGTGCGCGGCAATCCTGGCAAATGGCAAAACCCTCCCCAAAATCAAAGTCGAAGGAAAAAATATTGTTACCCAAAGTGGCAAAGTAATCCGTTTAAAAGGCGTTAGCTTTTCTGACCCCGACAAACTTGAAAAAAACGGACAATGGAATAAACGTTATTTTCAGGAGGTAAAAAACTGGGGATGCAACATCGTACGGTTTGCCGTTCACCCCACCGCACTGAATAATCGCGGCTGGGATGCTTACTTCGATCTGGTTGATCGGGGTGTTGCCCTGGCCACAGAGTTGGAAATGTATGTAATTATCGACTGGCACTCCATTGGCAACCTGAATACCGAAAAATATACAAACAAAATGTACAACACAACACGGGCCGAAACCGTAAAATTCTGGCAAACCGTTGCCAAACGATACAAGGGAAACAATACTGTGGCAGTTTATGAATTGTACAACGAACCTACTTCGCAGGGAGGGCAATTGGGTGAGCTTACCTGGGGAACCTGGCGCCCAACGCTCGAAAAACTAATTGACGAAATCGCTCCAATCGACAACGAAAAAATATACCTGGTTGCCGGTATTGACTGGGGCTACCTGCTCGACGAAGTGATGGAAAACCCGGTTAACCGCAAAAATGTGGCTTACTGCACTCATCCGTACCCGCAAAAACGCGATAAACCCTGGGAGCCAAAATGGGAAAAAGACTGGGGACATGTGGCCGATAAATATCCGATCATAGCTACCGAATTCGGTTTTATGGGGGCTGACGAACGCGGGGCACATATTCCGTGCATTTCCGACGAAACTTATGGCGAAGCAATCATGAATTATTTTGAAAAGAAAGGCATTTCCTACACACTTTGGTGTTTCGACCCCGACTGGCCGCCAACATTGATTACCGACTGGAATTTTACGCCTTCGCGACAGGGGAAATTTTTTAAAGAATATCTTTTAAAAAAGGAATAAGAAATTCTGTTAACCGGGAAAAGGCATTGAATTAAATATCAATGCCTTTTTTGTTCAAATACCAATTCAAATTTCGGGCAGAAAAGTTAAAATTATTTCCATCCCGTCACTTTTTTTATCTTCACCAAAATTAAAATCAAGTCAGTCCGAACAACTGATTTGTTTGAATGTTTTACATATCTGCGCTTTAAATTGTTTTCAGCAGCCTGAAATTAAAAATGAACAATTTGGAAATTTTAAATTATAAACCGCCCATGGAATACCGCAGGTTCGGTAAAACCGAAAAAATGCTGAGCGTGATTACGTTGGGCGGAATGCGATTTAAAAACGGCTGGAACGAACCACGGCACGAAATCCCAAACGACACACTTGAACAATGCCGCGAAGTTGTACAACTGGCATTTGATGCGGGAATTAACCACTTTGAAACGGCGTGGGGATACAGGAAAAGCGAAACAGCCTATGGTAAGGTGCTGAATGAAGAACTTAAAATCCCCCGCAATTCGTACCATTTAATGACCAAAGGAAGCCCGTTGGCAGCGCCTGAAATGCGGAAAATGGTTGAAAACCAGTTAAAAGATTTGCAAACAAACTATTTCGATTTTTATGCCTGGCATGGAATTAACAACGAGGAACTTTTTCATCAGTCGTGCAAAACTGGCGGCGCAGTCGAAGAATTGCTAAAGATGAAAGAAGAAGGCATAATCAGGCATGTTGGGTTTAGCACACATGCGCCGTTGCAAACCATTATTAGTACAATTGAAACAGGGTTGTTCGATTTTGTAAACCTCCATTATTACTATTTCAACCAGCGAAATGAAAAGGCAGTTGCAACGGCAAAAGCCCGTGATATGGGCGTTTTCATTATTTCTCCAAACGACAAAGGCGGGCAACTGTTTAAAGCGCCTCAAAAAGTAAAAGTTGCAGTAAAACCTCTCACCCCAATTCAGTGGAACGCACGGTTCTGCCTGCAAAATAAGGCAATTCATACACTTACATTCGGGTTAACTGAAGCATCACAATTTGCCGAAATGAAAGGCATTTTCCCTTTGCAGTGGTCGGCACAGGAACAGAACATCAAATTAAAACTTGATGATTTCCTTTTCGATGATCCCTATTCCGGTTACAATGGTTTTAATTTGGAAAACGATCCTTCAGGCATCAATATTCCTGAAATTTTACGATTGAGAAAACTCTGGAAATGTTACGATATGAGAGATTTCGGTAAATACCGGTACAAAACCTTCGAAGAAAAAAGTCACTGGCTGCCTGGAGAACAGGCGTTTGATGCAAATATCGAAAAAATTGACTTTTCAAAGGCACCGGCAAATATTCCGTTAAAAAAGATGCTGGCCGAAGCTCACAATAAATTTTACATACCACAATATAAGCGGCAGATATATAAATTTATGAATGATGTAAAGTTGAAGGGTAAAATCATTCTACAAAAATATATTTTCATTACTTTCACGTCAGTTTAAACCAATAAAAATCTAAACCAATTTATCATGAAATCTAAAAAATTTATCAAAACAATTTTCTTCGTGTTCATTCTAACATTTTCTTTTTCAACACTTTCAGCCCGCGATTATTACCAGATTACAGTGTATAATGTAAAAAATCAGGCTCAGGGGGCTGCTGTTGAAAACTATCTGAAAGATGCATACCTGCCGGCGTTGCATCGTGCCGGCATCAAAAAAATAGGAGTTTTTAAACCGATTTCTGCGGATACAGCATCGTTCGGAAAGAAAATTTTTGTTTTTATCCCGCTTAAAAAACTTGACCAGATTGAAAAAATTGAGGCCGGCCTTGCAAAGGACAACGACTACCAAAAAGCAGGCGCAGCATACATAAATGCAGCATACAACAATCCTCCCTATGTTCGGATTGAATCGGTTCTGTTAAAAGCATTTGCCGAGCAACCCGAATTTTTTGCACCGAAATTCAACACACCAAAATGTGAACAGATTTTCGAGTTGCGCAGTTATGAAAGCGCTACAGAAAAAATTTACCGCAAAAAAGTTGAAATGTTTAACGAAGGTGGCGAAGTTGCACTTTTCAAAAAACTTGAATTTAATGCTGTTTTTTACGGCGACGTAATTTCGGGAAGCGCAATGCCAAATTTAATTTACATGACAAGTTATGAGAATATGAAATCGAACGAGGAACATTGGAAAACATTCCGCGATCATCCTGAATGGAAAAAAATGTCGGGATTGGAAGAATATAAAAATACTGTTTCGCGTATTGATAAATGGATGTTGCACCCAACTGATTATTCGGATATTTAAGCCTCCCCCTACCCCCTCCACCAGAGGGGGTAAGAAAGGAGAATCATCGTTTCTAATGAATATACAAATTAAGAAATACCTCTTCCAATAAAAAAAGGAAGGGGTATTTTATATTTAATTCAACAAAATCACCATTTTTGCCGTTATTATAGTCGTATATATTTTCAATGAATGATTTATCACAAAACATTTATACATAAAAAATCGGATACGTGGGTTGTTTTTGTGCATGGGGCTGGAGGCAGCAATGCAGTGTGGTTTAAACAGTTGCGCGATTTTAAAAAGCACTTTAACGTGCTCATTATTGATTTGCGCGGTCACGGAAAATCGAAACAACATTATTCGGAAGAGGAGATATATAAATTTAACGAAATTGCGATGGATGTGATTCTGACGATGGATCATCTTCAAATTCAAAAAGCCCATTTTGTGGGTATTTCTCTGGGTTGCATTGTTATCCGTGCCATTGATAAACTGGCTCCGGGACGGGCAGAATCAATCATTTTGGGTGGAGCGGTTATACAGTTCAACAAAAAAATTAACGGATTGGTGGCAACCGCCAAATTGCTACAGTCGATATTACCTTATATGTGGTTATACAGGCTAAATGCGTGGATATTAATCCCATCGAAAAAACATGCACAGTCGCGCAAACTTTTTATACAGGAGGCATTAAAACTGGGGCATCGTGAGTTTAAAAAATGGCTTCGTATGTCGTCGGAAATAAAGGAAAACCTGCAGGAATTTTTAATTAAAGAGGCCTCGGCGCCTGTACTTTATATTATGGGCGATGGCGACCACATGTTTCTCCCGATGGTTTCGAACCTTGTTAAAAAGCACTTCAATTCACAACTCGAAATTATCAGTAACAGCGGGCATGTGTGTAACCTCGACCAACCCGAAGTTTTTAACGAGCGGGCAATTCGGTTTATTCAAACCATAACCCTGAAAAAATAAAATATTAAACCTTTTCCAGAGTTCATAACTTTGGAAAAGTTTTTTTTAGAAGGTGAACCTTCCTTCAATCCAAATGAAAAACCTCTTCCATATTAGCCCACCATTCTCCAGGCTGGCGGTTTTCGACGGGTTGCTGCATGGGTTCCATTACCGACCACCATTTTTGGGTTGTCGGGTCGGCAGCCATTTTTGCCATGTCGGCGGCAAAATCAGTACCTATATATTCAAAATAAGCAAATAACTGACAATCTTTATGATAGATGGAATAATTACGAATATTGCAGGCCAAAATCATTTTTAAAACATCGGGCCAAACTGCTGCATGGTATTTTTTATATTCTTCGAAATGTTCGGGTTTTACACCTATGATTTGTCCGTATCTTTTCATATTTTTTAAATTTATATCTATTGTCGATAAAAATAACACATTACCTGAATTTACCAATAATCCATAATACTAAATAATCCAACTTTAAAAATGCACCGGATTTTCAACAATGTTTAAAAATACACCTCTTCTTTCGCCCGTGAGTTTACCGCAGCCAGCGGGGATAAAAAGCATTTTGGAATTTCTGAATTGCTATTGCCAAGGAACCGTTCTTCTGCTGTTAAAAGCCTGTAGTTTTTTTCCAACTCATTCATTTTGTTCAGTAAAAGAACTGTTCCTTTTTCAATCCGATAATATTATTTCAGAACCAATGCATTAAAAGAATTAGCAGCTAACTCCGGGGAAATGGTTTTTCCGTTGATCTCGATATTGATTTTAGCTGGGATATTGTTTAAACTACCTGGCATACCAACCAAAAAAAATAATTACAATTATTACATAAAAGTCAATTACTACTTAACTTTAAAAATTGGCTGTATTTTCGAGTAAGTTAGACTACGCCATAACCATTCCATTGGGCCAAAACGAAAATACCGTAACCAAATATGGCTCACAACAATCTGTACAAACCAAATTGCCAGTACAACAAAATAAAGTTCGTAGCGTTCAAGTTTGCCAACCAATCCTAATCCGAATCCATAAAAAATTAACACACAAATAACTGACTGGCTGAGGTAATTTGTAAATGCCATTTGTCCTACAGGCCGAATAATATTAAAAAAACGTTTGAACCAGCCTGATTTATACGCAAGCATAATAAAACCAAAAACACCAATGGAGCGCACATAACGCTGTAATTCGTAAATTTCAATAGGTTTATGTTTGAGTACCGCATAATTATCAAAATTATATAACAGAGATGGCAACAGATGCTGATAGGAAAGTGTGAGCCCAACAGACAACCCAATAGCTGCCATCCATCCATATAGTTTTAAATTGGCATCGCCCTGTAGTATTCCCGATTTAAATAAAGCCATACCAATAAACATATAGGCTAAAACATCAAAAAAATGGAAATAATACAGTCCATATGTTTCTGCTGAAACACTTTTGTCTGATATATATTTATAAATTGTAAAATAGCCACTTCTGAATATATATAATTTCTCTTCTCTATTTTTCTTATTTTCTTCGAGACTGTATTTATTTTTGAGCACATTCATTTCTCTAATGGATTCCTTTTGAATCCAGGTTAATTGTACACTAGAAGTATCTACCAATGCAGCCTTTTCCCCCTGTACAATGATTTTTTTTTTGTCAAATAAATCTTTGTTCTCCCTCATGGTCAAAAGTGTTAAGCATACCACAGATGCAACGATTAAATATTTTGCAGAAGTTGTTCGGAATGCAATTAAAACCACACCGCATACGGCATAATGAAACAGGATATCGCCTGGCCATAAAAGAACAAATGCATTAAACAAGCCAAACAACAGTAGCCATAGCTGACGGCGTACGAAATACTCTGCCGACAACTGCGCACCCATTTTTTTTTCCAGCCTGCCGATGAATATTAAAAAACTGGCACCAAACAGCAATGAGAATATTGCCCGGAAACTGCCTTCAAAAACACCATGGCCAAATATGTACCAGAGATAAAAATTTATTCCTTTATCGTGTATAAAAGTTGAACTTTCCATAGCGTCTTTTGGCCAACCAAAGCTTGTTATATTTATAAGTAATATTCCAAGCACAGCAAGTCCTCGCAAGCTGTCAAGCGAACTAATTCTTTTTGTTTGTTCATCAGGAATAATTTCTTTCTGATTAGCATTGTTGTTTGTTGTCATTCTTTTTAATTAACATTGGTGCAATGCAAGTTAACCAAATATTTTAAGAAAAATGCATTGAATTGAAAATTAAAGTTTGGCATCTAAATTTTCAAAATAAAATTCTCCCACATGTCATTATTTTAATGAATTCTGCTGTAAATTGTGTTTTGAATAGCAATATCAGAAAATTTGTTAAAAAGAAAAGGTATTTTAGCATTTATTTTAATATTGAAAATGCTTCCACAAATTGAAAAACTAAAAAATACCCAATCCGGAAATTTTTTCCTACTGGCCGGGCCGTGCGCCATTGAAGGCGAACAGATGGCTTTGGAAATAGCAGGGAAAATTGTTGAAATTACCAATAAGTTGAAAATTCCATATATTTTCAAGGGTTCGTACCGAAAAGCAAACCGTTCGCGGATTGATTCGTTTACCGGAATTGGTGATGAAAAAGCATTAAAAATTTTGCAAAAAGTAGGTAAAACATTTGACATTCCAACTGTAACGGACATTCACACAGCGGAAGAGGCTAAAATGGCTGCAGAGTTTGTCGATGTGCTTCAGGTTCCGGCGTTTTTGTGCCGCCAGACTGACATTTTGATTGCTGCTGCCAAAACAGGGAAGGTGGTTAATATTAAAAAGGGGCAATTCCTTTCAGCGGAAGCCATGAAATTCGCAGTGGATAAGATTCGTGAAAGTGGAAATCAGAACATCATCCTAACAGAAAGAGGAACTACTTTTGGATACCATGATTTAATTATCGACTATCGCGGGATTCCGGAAATGCAAAAATTCAATGTCCCGGTGGTTCTCGATATTACCCACTCGCTGCAGCAACCCAATCAGAGTAGCGGAGTTTCCGGTGGCAAACCTGCAATGATTGAAACGGTTGCCCGTGCAGGAATTGCTGTTGGAGTTGACGGAATTTTTATTGAAACACATCCCAATCCGGCTGTTGCCAAATCGGACGGGGCGAATATGCTGAGGCTGGATTTGCTGGAAGGGTTGTTGGAGAAATTGGTGAGGATAAGGGGGGCGGTTAATGTGTGAATGGGTGATTGAGTGATTGAGGGAGAAAGAGATTGGGTGATTGAGTGATTGAGTGAAAAAGAATTAAAAAAAATGGAAATAGTGGCTGAGTTTGAAAAATTGACAATGGAAATTACCGGATTAATTTCGGAATGGGAAAGTAAATTGTTGTCACTTCCGGAAGATGTGATTACGGTTCGAAGAAATTCGCAGAACCGGAACATCAAACAAATTGTGGGTCACCTGGTTGATTCGGCATCGAATAATATACACCGGGCTGTGCATCTGCAGTACCGCGAATCACCGCTCGTCTTTCCGAATTATGCTACTTTTGGCAATAACGTAGTTATAAGTGCAGATTATGAAAAATAGGCGATCGTTTATTAAAAAAACTGCTGCCGGAGTTGCATTGGCAGGATTGTTACCACTTTCGAAAAACACAATGGCAGGAGAAGTAAAAATTACCGGCGCGCTTGTTCACCACGTTTTTTTCTGGTTAAAAGAGCCTAAAAACGAAGCGCATAAAAAACAGTTGGTAAAAGCTTTAACCGATTTACTAAAGGTTGAAACAATAAAAATGAGCCACATCGGTTTTCCGGCCGGAACTGAAAGCCGCGATGTGGTTGACCATTCCTACTCTGTATCGTACTTGACCATGTTCGACAATCAGGCAGGCCAGGATGCATACCAGGTTCACCCGCTGCACACCAAATTTGTAGAAGAAAATTCGCATTTGTGGAGTAAAGTGGTGGTTTACGATTCGGTGGATCAATAAAAGAACAAATACGCCATTAAAATGGCCGCGGTAATTCCGACAAAATCGGCAATTAAACCGCAAACCACGGCATAACGGGTATTTTTAATCCCAACGGAACCAAAATAAACGGCCAAAATATAAAAGGTAGTATCTGCAGAACCTTGAATTGTACATACCACACGGCCGATAAACGAATCGGCCCCGTAAGTGGTCATGGCATCCACCATCATTCCGCGGGCGCCGCTGCCACTCAGTGGTTTCATTAATGCAGTTGGCAACGCGGGGGTAAAATCGGAATTGATACCAACCTGCTGAAACGCCCAGGTAAAACCCGATACCATCCAGTCTAATGCTCCCGACGCGCGAAAAACGCCAATGGCAACCAGAATGGCAATTAAATACGGGATTATTTTTACCGCAGTCAGAAACCCATCTTTGGCGCCATCGATAAATGTCTCGTAAACATTTACCTTTCGCAAAATTCCCATAATTATAAAGCTGATGATTACAGAAAACAGAATGACATTGCTCGCAATATTCGAAATCTGGGTAACCGCATCTTTTTCGAGCGTTGAAAAATACCAGATTAAAGCAACTACAAAAACGGTAAGACCGCCAAGATAGGCCAGAATTACTTTATCGAAAAGATTGATTTTTTGATATATCGCAACAGAAATAAGTCCGGCAAGGGTAGAAAAAAAGGTGGCAAGCAAAATCGGGATAAAAATGTCGGAAGGGTTGGCTGCCCCCATTTGCGCCCGGTAAACCATGATGTTTACCGGGATGATTGTTAATCCAGAGGTATTCAAAACCAGGAACATGATTTGGGCATTTGAAGCTTTTTCCTTGTCGGGATTCGTTTCCTGCATCTCTTTCATTGCCTGTAATCCTACCGGGGTTGCCGCATTGTCGAGGTTGAGCATGTTGGCGGCAATATTCATCATAATAGGGCCATAAGCAGGATGATCTTTACCAAGTTCGGGAAAAAGTTTGTTAAAAAAGGGGCCTATTAACCTTGAGAAAACAGCAACTACTCCACCTTTCTCCCCTATTTTCATGATCCCCATCCAGAGTGTTAATACGCCTGTCAAGCCCAGCGAAATTTCGAAGCCACTTTTGGCCATGTCGAATGTAGAGTTCATCATTGCGGGGAAAACCTCAACATCGCCAAAAAAAATCAGGCGGACTAACCCGATGATAAAAGCAGATAGAAAGAAAAAAATCCAGATGTAGTTTAGTGCCATTGAAAGAAAGCCCCTCCTGACCTCCCCGAAGGGGAGGGATAAAAATGATTATATTTTATTTTCAAAATCTTTTGACATTGCTTCAATTTCTTCGAGGGTGGGGTCACCTGAAAAGATTGCCAGTCGATAACGAAAAGTAGCCGACCCGCCATTTTCAATAGAAAAATTCATCTCTTCCTTTCCTTTCGAAAAAACTTTTTGCCCAAGCGTATTTGCAGCAAACAAACCATAACCACGTGCATGCCAGTAGGTTGGATATCCTGCATTTCCGGGATGATCGAAAATTACAATGGCCACTTTTTCACCATTAATAACTCCTGATAATTTCATCCATTTTCCGCGGGTAGCCCAAACTGCATCGTCTTTAATATCTTCGTTGCTTAAATAACTTCCTGTCACAAGCTTATTATCCGGTGCTTCAACCTGTGTTACCTTTCCGTGCGAATCGGTTAGTTCCACTTTTCCGGTTGAAGGCAATTCCAGTTCGCGGGCAACACGAATAGCAAACATTCCCTCCTTGTTATCGGTAATATTTACCTTGCCATTTTCGGCCTTTAACATGGTAGTTCTGTCTATAATCCGGGTTTTGCCATCAACCATAAATGTATGTTCTGTTATTTCTTTTAACAGTTTATTACCGTTAATATCTTTCCATGAGGCGGTAGTTAAAAGAGTTGCTTTTCCTTCACCGCTTTTTGCGCTTTCAAG
>CAMTWS010000019.1:0-22509 GCA_947085485.1 uncultured Prolixibacteraceae bacterium | reverse complement strand
ATTGGGTTGGTAATTGTAAATATAATGTGCTGTTGCTGCTTGAATAATACCAACTAAGAGGCTGGGCCGAACCCGAAGCCAATGATAAAGTCCTTCCAGTCATATAGCTTAATGAAACCTCTGTCATGCAACCAGGGTATAAAAATACCGAATTGCCGTTAAGCGTACCACTTTGGCTGGGGAATGAATTATTATAAGCAATACAAGCCTGCTGATAGTAACTGCCTGTCTGATAAGTTGTATTTGTATCGCTTGCAATGGTTTTTGTTAATACAACAGTACCGCATGTGAGCGTAATTGTTGCGGTCAATGTCATTACAGCAGGGTATTTGTACGGGTTGCTTACAAGACACTGGTTTGTGCCCGGTATATTATTAAAAAGTTGAATTGCACTTGGGTGCGGAGAAAGTGACCATGCCACGGTACTGCCCGAAGGCAAATTGGTAACAGAATAAGCATTTGAACTGCAAACGATTGTATTACCACTAATCGATAAATTCATTAATGTAATTGTGCGCAATAATGCGGCATGAGCGTTAACTCTTCCGAATCCAAAAGTGTTATCAAATCCAACTGTTCCCATATCTATTGCAGTTTGTTGAAGTATTTGTTTTACTTGCACTTCTGTTAACGCTGGATTTAATGAAAGTATTAACGCCACTACACCGGAAACCTGGGGACACGCAGCTGAAGTGCCCCCAAAATTACTCATGTAATTGGTATTGTTATAACCCAAAATACCCGTTCTATCAGTGGTGGTTACATCACCCAATTGATTGGTATTTCCA
Source organism: uncultured Prolixibacteraceae bacterium (assembly GCA_947085485.1). GTDB lineage: Bacteria > Bacteroidota > Bacteroidia > Bacteroidales > Prolixibacteraceae > Draconibacterium. Next base: position 21,721 of record CAMTWS010000019.1, on the reverse strand, counting down.
GAGGGAGCCACCAAATCCATCGAAGCTCCTCGCTGGCTGTAGTTCCAAATAGTTCCACTGTTATTGATTGCACCCACTGTAATAACACCATTTACATTGCCTGGGAAAGCAACATCTGGAACATCAGGATATTCATTCCCGGAAGCAAATACCACAATTGTATCTTTCCCATTTCTTCCATGTGTTCTTGCGCTATCAATTGCTTATACAATTTCATTTGAGTATGCACCACCACCCCATGAATTACTTAATACATCAGCTCTACGCCAAGCCCAATTGATTGCACGGGCTATTTCAATACTTGAACCAAATCCAGGTATTATTCTTCCATATATATCTCGATAAGCTGGATTGGGATCAATATTGACAGGTAGAACTTGAACATTGCCTGCAATTCCTCTTATTCCTATAGTATTGTTGCTTGCAGCCACAATGCCAGCACAAGCCATTCCGTGACCTTTGGGATCTAAAGCGTTTGCATTTTGCGGTGCACCCAATCCTGTTGGATTACCTACGGTATAACCATCCAATACGCGATTCCCAAGGTCCTCATGCCCTTTGTCAACACCTTGATCAATGATTGCTACTGTCATATTTGCACAACCGTTTGTAATTGCCCATGCTGGTACTACATTGATGTCAATTCCAGCAACACCTCCATTTTGCCCCGTGTTGTTCAAATAATATTGCTGTGGATAGAGGGTATTATCCAACTTTATTTCTGAGAATAATTCAGGTTCACACCAATCTACTTCAGTTTTGTTACCTATTTCATTGACTAATTTCAATACATCTTCGGATTTGGTGCAGGTACATATTAAAATCCATTTCTCTCTGTTCCCATTTTCAATTTCTAATTTGTTAGGGTATTCTTTAATAATTTCCTCGATATTTTCACCTATTTTAAGCGAAACTACTATACGCGGCAAAATAATTACGATATCGTTTGTCACTGTTCTATAAACGTTTGAAAAATAGTCAGAGGAACCATTTTGAATATTACTCCCATAGACTAAAAAACTGTTGCTTGTTAACTTATGGAACAATTTTACATCGCCATTTTTCTCTCCTTGCTTTAATTCTTCATTCTTGCTCGATATACTTTGCTCATTATTTATTTGGATAAAATACATAGTACTATCAATTTTTAACTTAACATCTTTCCCTTGGTAACGATAACCATACTGGGCAAACGAATCTATTACAACGATAAATGTGCAAATAATTATAATTAATATTTTTTTCATTGTTGATAATTTTACGGGTTACAGATTTCGATTTGTGCTGAATATTGTGGGACACGACACATATAAAATACAAAGCCGTTCCATTCTTCATATTTTATAATCGTAAAATCAAGGATGTCTCCTTCTTTAACACTGATGTTCAGTGAATCAGGGTTAAAGGTGATAGTTGTATTCACTGGCAAACCTTTAGCAATTGTTTTTTCGATTCTAAGGATATTAGAACATCCAGACCCATTATTCAAGAATTCAACTCTCCCCTGATAGCAAGTGCCGTTCTTTTTACATCCTGCCACTTGCAGCAGGATAATAAGGGTAAAAAAAACGGGATAAATCATTAAATTTCGCATAAAGTATTGATTTCATGGCTGCAAGATAAGAGTTATACAATTTTAAAACAAGCGCATTTTTACGCAATTTTATATGCGTAGAAATACGTAGTTTGGCAGTTCCCGATTTTAAAATAACTTTAAAATCGGAAATTTAAAACAAAATACAAACCTGAAAATGAATTCAAAATCATTTCTTGTTGATGACCAATTTTCGCAATTTAACTGCGCCCAAACGGTTTTCAGCCTTTTTGCATCTGACCTTGGCATCGATGAGATAACAGCCTTAAAAATTGCCAGCGGTTTTGGCAGTGGAATGGCCTGCGCCGAAACCTGCGGGGCAGTAGCGGGAGCGTACATGGTAATTGGAATGAAACACGGGCATTCAACTTCGAACCCCGATGAGAAGGCAAAAACAAAACTACTGATTCAAGAATTCAACGAAAAGTTTAAACTGAAACACGGGAGTTTAATTTGCAAAAAACTCACAGGTTTCGATATTTCCACGCCCGAAGGGAACGCTGCTGCCAGTGAAGAGGGCGTGTTTAAAACCAAATGCCCTGTTTTTATTAAAACTGCCTGCAATATTTTGGAGAAAGATTTTTAAAAACCTATATTGCTTCGGTTTGTTTTAATATCAAAATAACCTAAAAAATTATAAAAATGAAATGTAATGTTGGAACGGTTGACCGCTTGATTAGAATTATCCTGGGTCTGATAATCGCAATTTTGGGCGTTGTTTTCGATAGTTGGTGGGGTTTGGTTGGAATAATTCCGCTGGCCACCGGATTATTCCAGTTTTGCCCAATGTATTTGCCCCTGAAAATATCGACCATCAAAAAGTCAGAATAATTGGAACGGTGAAAAAAAAGCAGGAAAAACTTCCTGTCTTTTTTTTGATAATATCTGACTCACGGGGTGGCTCGAAGTTGCCTGGTGAATATATGATTGATGCAGTGTCAGACACACCGCTTTGCGTTTTTACATGAATACAAATTCAATTTTCACCTGTAAAAATTTAAAAAATGAGGTTGCTGATTTTGTTATTTGCCATTGGTTCAATTTTTATCACAAGCAAACCGGCTAAAAATGCCCGTGTTATTCTCGAGGATGCGACTAATCGGAAACAGGTCGGCTATCAGGAAGTTGGAGAAAAGGGAAAGGCAGGTTTTCCTTATTTGAACCAGGGTAACTACAGGTTGATAATTGAATTTCCGCAGCAGGAAGGGAAATGGGTGAAAGAAAAGAAAAAAGACAGCACACTTGCCAAGGCAAGTTTTAACGAAAAAAACAAAACTTACTACTACCAGGGAAGTGAAGGATATTTCGCAGTAAAATTCGAAGGAATAAAGAAAATAGACAAAGAAAAATTTAAACCTGTATTTCGCGAAGCGAAAGGCGAAAGGGAAAAACAGGTTGTTATTGCCGAATTTCAAACGCGCAAGGATGGCGCCCAGGTTGAACTTACAGTAAAAGCAATTACAGCAGAAAAATTCAAAAAAGCCACCCTCAAAGTTGAAAATGATATTTCTGCGATTTCAATACAGGGAATAAAATAGTGCTGTCATTGGTAACGAAGAGAGAAATCTATCTATTGCAACAGATATCTTCCTTCGTTCCTCTTTCGAAATGACAATAAACTATATTATTTCAAGTTTTTTCCCCACTTTAATAAATGCTTCAACAGCTTTGTCAACTTGTTCTGTTGTATGCGCAGCCGACAGTTGAACCCTGATCCTCGCTTTCCCACGAGGTACTACCGGGAAAACAAAACCGATAACATAAACGCCTTCTTTTAAAAGTTCATCGGCATATTTTACTGCCATCGGCGCATCGTAAATCATTACCGGAACAATGGCTGTGTTACCTTTTACAAGATCGAAACCGGCGGCTTCCATTTTTGAGCGGAAATGTTTTGCATTGGCCATGGTTTTTGCCGGTAATTCCGATGACCCCGACAACATTTCAATTACTTTTAAAGTTGCCCCAACAGTTGCCGGCGCCAAAGTATTTGAGAAAAGATACGGACGTGAGCGCTGTCGCAGCATTTCAATAATTTCTTTCCGGCCAGAGGTACAACCGCCATTTCCACCGCCCATCGCTTTACCGAAAGTGGTGGTGATAATATCGATTTTTCCGAGCAATCCGTAATATTCGGCGGTGCCCCGACCGGTTTTTCCGATGTAACCCGTTGCGTGCGAATCGTCAACCATTACCAGGGCATCATATTTATCGGCCAGCGCAGCAATTTCGGGGAGTTTTGCAATATCACCGTCCATCGAAAAAACGCCATCGGTTACAATCAAACGGTATTTCAGGTTTCGTGAATCTTTCAGGCACTGCTCCAGTTCTTCCATGGAAGAATGTTTATATCGGAAACGCTGTGCCTTGCACAACCGCACCCCGTCGATGATGGAAGCGTGGTTCAGTTCGTCGGAAATAATTGCAGAATCATCGCCCAGCAGCGGTTCGAAAACACCGCCGTTGGCATCGAAACAGGCGCAATACAAAATGGTATCTTCAGTTCCCAGAAATTCTGAGACTTTTTCTTCAAGCTGTTTATGAATTTCCTGAGTTCCGCAGATAAACCGCACCGATGAAAGCCCGAAACCCCAATCGTTCATCACGTCCTGCGCAGCTTTCACCACTTCGGGATGATTTGCCAGGCCAATATAATTGTTGGCACAGAAATTCAGTACAGATTTTCCGCCAACTTCAATATCTGAACTTTGCGATGAGGTAATAATTCTTTCTGTTTTATATAAACCCTGTTGTTTCAGTTCTTCGAGGGTGTTTTGCAGGTCGGTTTTTATTTTTCCATACATGATGTAGAATTTTAGGTTTTCAGAATACAAATTAAACGAAAGATGAAGATTTAAACTGTGATAAATAGCAGAAATCAATTCGATGTTTGAAATAGGTTGATACAAAAATAGTTTTATGTATTTTTGTAAAAAGCAGATACGATATGAAACTTACATTGGTTGTAAAAAAGGGGAAAAGCAATTTTTTGGTTGGTCAGCTAAAAGAATTGCCGGAAGTATTCACACAAGGGAAGAATATTCAGGAATTACGCGAAAATATTCAGGATGCTTTGGAAATGTATCTCGAGGATGTGAGAGAGCAATATTCACCAAAGGGAGAGATGATTTCTGAAGAAGAAATTGTTATCGTTTGATAAATAATGAAACGCACGAAATTCATAAAATATTTAAATCAAAATAACTGTGGTTTTATTAAACATGGAGGTAGGCACGATAAATATATGAACCACAGCAACGGTAAAAAATCTGTTATTCCCAGACATTCAGAAATTGATGATTTTTTATGTGAACTGATTTGCAAACAATTAAATATACCAAAACCCGATAAAAATTAATAATAGACGATTCTCAATCACTCATTCACGCAAACACGCAATCACTCTTTTTCTTCTATCTTTGCGCTCAAATTCAAAAAAAAAGTTGAAATGACCGACCGAAAAGTACGGGTACGTTTTGCCCCAAGTCCAACAGGTCCGCTGCACATGGGCGGTGTGCGAACCGCGTTGTTTAATTACCTGTTTGCCAAAAAACATGGTGGCGATTTTCTGTTACGCATTGAAGATACCGACCAAAACCGTTTCGTGCCGGGCGCCGAGGAATACATTATTGAAAGCCTGAACTGGTGCGGGTTGCATTTCAACGAAGGACAGGGAGTTGGAGGAAAATACGGGCCATACCGGCAAAGCGAAAGAAAAGAAATTTACAGCAAATACGCCGATCAATTAATTGAATCGGGCTGGGCTTATTACGCTTTCGATACTCCTGAAGAGCTTGAAGCGTTGCGGTTGGAAGCTGAAAAAACCGGTGATGTTTTTTCTTATGGAATTCATACCCGTGGAAAACTTTGCAACTCCTTAACGCTTTCGAAAACAGATTCCGATGAAAAATTGAAATCGGGCGAATCGTTTGTAGTCAGGTTTAAAATGCCCGAAAATACGCTTGTAACTGAAAACGATATAATCCGTGGCGAAGTAACATTTAATACAGGTGTTCTCGACGATAAAGTAATTTTTAAAGCCGGCGGAATGCCAACCTACCACCTGGCCAACGTGGTTGACGACCATTTAATGGAAATTTCGCACGTAATCCGCGGCGAAGAGTGGTTGTCGTCGATGCCATTACATGTTTTATTGTACCGCGCTTTGGGATGGGAAGAAACCCGTCCCCGATTTGCCCACTTGCCGTTGATTTTAAAACCAGTTGGAAAAGGAAAACTCAGCAAACGCGATGGCGACAAAATGGGTTTTCCTGTATTCCCGTTGAAGTGGCACGACCCCGAAACCGGCGAAACTTTCCACGGTTACCGCGAAGATGGCTACTTTCCCGAAGCATTTGTGAATCTGCTTGCTTTGCTCGGCTGGAATCCCGGCACCGAACAGGAATTCTTTTCGATGGAAGAATTGACCCAACTTTTTAGCCTGGAAAGAGTTGTTAAATCGGGTTCGCGTTTCGATCCTGAAAAGGCAAAATGGTTCAACAAACACTATTTTCAGCAGAAATCTGAAATGGAGCTGGCAGAATTGTTCAATCCCATTTTAAAAGAGAAAGGAGTTTCGGCTTCTGATGAGAAAATTGTAAAAGTGGTTGCAGAAGTGAAGGAACGCTGCCAGTTTGTTTCGGAACTTTGGGAGCAGAGCAGCTACTTTTTTGTGATACCCGAAAGTTACGATGCAAAAACCATTGAAAAACGCTGGCTACCCGAAACACCGGGTCAGTTAACTGAAATTTGCAAAGTTTTCGAAACCGTTGAAAATTGGGAGCAAGTTGCTGTTAAGGATGCATTCTCAAATTTCATGAATGAAAAAGGATGGAATTTTGGTGCAATAATGAACCCGCTCCGGCTTTGCCTGGTGGGAGGAAATGTGGGGCCGGATTTGTTTAAAATCTGTGAGATATTGGGGAAGAAAGAAACTGTTGAAAGGATAAAATTGGCGATAGAACGGATTTAAGCCCCCTAAATCCCCCCGAGGGGGGACTTTTGTGCTGATAAAGCATTTCTGCTAATTTATTTTCAATACAAAAATCCCAGTAACCAAAGGGGAATCTTATTCTGATAACCTACTTCCATATCATCGGCAATGATGTAACTTTCTGTTGTATTTTTAATTTGGCGTCGGGTTTTCCCCTTTCCGCCAATTTCGAAAGTAAATTTCTCATCGATTAAAAAATCTGCTGAATTGCTAAGTTCAACTTTGTGTTTGTTTTTAAGCTGGTTGACAACAAAGGATTCGCGGAGACTTCCCTGGTTAATATTTCCCGGGTTCAGGCAATAAGCCAGATTGGGATGTAACAATAGAATTTTTCCCGGTTTTGAGAGTTTGCCGTAAAAACTTCCGGTATTGTAAAGCGAGTTCGTGATATCTGCTGTATCCAGTAAACTTAAATAAGTAAGAAGCGTTGCACGGTTTAACTCCAAAGCTTCAGCCAGTTTGACAATATTTGGTTGAAATGGAACGCTTGCTGAAATGATATTGAGCAACCTTTTTAACTTCTGAATCGTTTTCAAATCTGCTTTCAGAATCAACGAAATCTCATTTTCAAGTATATAACTGATTGTGGAATTTAACTTAATTCCATAGGTATTTTCTGATTGAAGGAAGTACGGATAATGGCCAAATCTCATGTATTGGCCGAGCCAGGCAAGTGGTTGAAAACTTTTAACAAGAGTTGAAGCAATTGATTCATGGCTGTTCAGTATTTCCTCCAGCTTGTAAACGGGAAATTGGGTTGAAAGTTTTATTTGCAAAAAATCACGAAATGAAAGTCCGGAAACCGGATAAATAACTGCCCGCCGGCTTAGGTCAACCTCATTATTCATTATTTTCAATATGGAAGAGCCTGAAAAAACAACTTTCAAACCTGGCAATAAGTCGTAAATGTTTTTTAATTCCGTTGCCCAGTCCGGAAATTTGTGAATCTCATCTATGTAAAGTCTTTTCCCGCCTGATTTGTAAAAAGTTTCAGCTAACGAAAAAAGGCTGTCAAGCGACATTGCCAGATTATCAATGGTTATGTAAAGTGTTTCTTCGCGCGATGTGGTGTTTTCGGTTAAATGCTGCAACATTAGTGTAGTTTTGCCAACGCCCCGTGCGCCAATCAGACCAATTAGCTTTTCATTCCATTCAATTTCGTTTAAAAAGTCGCGCCGGAATAAAAAAGATGTAGCTCTAATAAGCTGTTCCTGAAAAAGATAGTAACTTTCCATGCTGATTTGTTTAGTGTATTAAGCAAAAATAATCATTTTTTGTTTGACGCGATAAACATTTTGGACATTTTTTGTAGAAACCCAACGACTCGTTTTTGCCATGCACAAGAAACACCTTTTTAGGTTTGGTTTTATCCTGACAGTTGATATAATGAATTATTTCATTGTAACCGGCATGAGCGATTACCTGGTTGGAGACCCCAAATACTCCCAAAGCTTTTCAATTCTGTCCACATCGGTAAGATGGGTGTCTTCAATATTAAATCCACTTGTTTTCAGTGCTTTAAAAGCTGTTTCAATCTGCCAGCGTTCTTTGTACAATTCCTGGGCATCTTCAGGTTTACTAAATGAAACAATGAGTTGCAACTCAACAATACCTTTGTTGTTCAATACTTTTGAAGCGGATAAATAACATAGCTGCCCATTTACTTTTACAATTCGCCGATAAAATGTGCCTGCTGATTTATTTTCAAATAATTGAAAAGCCAAAATGCTTTGACACGATGACCGTTTCGTTGTTATTGGTTAAATAGTGTTTGAAATATGAAGGGGTTTTGATATAACGGTTTAAACCAATGTTTTCCTTGCTATTATTGATATCGCCGCTCCAAATGATTCCCTGTGAATCGACAAACAAGGCTTCAGTAAATTTCCCGGGTCCCGGTTTTATCGAAATCTTCTGTTTTTGGTTTGTATCAATAATATGGATGCCTGATTTATAATCATTCCGGCAAATTTTTCCTTTTACCTCCCCAAAACAGTCATTCACCTATTCAGAAGAATCAATCATCTAACTTTTTATTCTTATTAGAAACTTTTTCCCGAATCTTGATTCATTGTTAAGAAATAAACAATCTTAAACCTGGAAACGTTTTGAATCAAAATCGTTTCCTTTCTTTGTGGCAAAATTAATATCGCGAAAAATGGTTAATGAAATCAATTTAGATGATTCCAAATTATGTGAAATCCTTGATGGCACTATTGATCTGTTTTATGAATTCGGGATCAAAAACCTGAATATGGACGACATTAGCCGAAAGTTAAAAATCTCGAAGAAAACCCTTTATCAGTATGCGAAAAGCAAAGAAGATTTGATTGAAAAGCTGTTCTATTATGATGATATGAAATGGGAAAAAAGGATTTCAGAAATCAAAATTGAAGAGAATAATGCCATCGATATTTTAATCAAGGTGAGTTTAATGGTTTCTGAACAAATCGGAAGGTTCGACCCAAAGATAAAGTTTGAAATGAAAAAGTACTACGAAGCTATTTTTCACAATTTCATGCAAAATAAACAAGCCCATATTTTCGAACAAATTAGCAACAATATTATAAAAGGCATTGCCGAGGGCTTGTATCGCGACAATTTAAATATTGAATTAATAGCCGGATTGTATGTGCGAAACCTTGTCGATATGCACAACAAAGATTACTGCTTTGTCGAAAACATCACTTTCGAACAGATTTTTGAAGCAATGTTCGAAAACCACATCCGTGCAATTGCCACACCCGAAGGAATTGAATACTTTGAAAAACAAAAATCAGAAATAATTCAGTTGACAAAAAAATAATAATCAGTAACACAAACAAAATATGTTCAGAAAACAAAAACAAATGTTGCTCCTTCCGGCAATTTTGCTGGGAGGAACGTTAGGGCTGGCAGCGCAGGGGCCACTTCGACTTTCATTGGAGGAAGCTGTAAAAATGGCCCACGAAAAAAACACAAGTGTGATGAATTCGAAACTCGATTTGCAAATCGCCGAAAAGAAAATCAAAGAAACCATTGCAATGGGTTTACCTCACATCGATCTTAAATCGGCATACACTTTTTTGCCGAAAGTACCAACTTTAACGTTCGGAATGCCCGGAAGCGATCCTGATGCCCAGCCGGCCGAACCCATCGAACTGGGTGTTAAGCACAATGTAACTACCGACATTACCGCATCGCAGCTTATTTTTAGCGGCTCTTATATTGTTGGTCTTCAGGCAACTAAAGTGTACTACAATTTGTCGGTGCAAAACGATGAAAAAACCAGGCTCGATGTAAACGAAACGGTTATTAACACCTATCAAATGATTCAGCTTGCCGGGGAAAGCCTCAAAATTCTTCAGCAAAACCTCGATAATGTATTAAAAACAAAGTACGAAATTTCGGAAATGTACAAACAGGGATTCATGGAAAAAACCGATGTCGATCAGCTTGAAGTTACAACCAATATTCTTCGCAACTCGATAAATCAGGTGGGAAGTAATCTTGATATGGCTTACCGCCTTTTAAAAATTCAGTTGGGAATCGATGAAACAACCCCTGTTACTTTGGCCGACAGCGCCGCGAGCTACGAATCGCTTATACTGGCAAGCAATCTGTTAATAACTGAAGAATTTGTGCTCGAAAAAAACGTTGATTATAAACTGGTACAAACCTCGAAACAATTGGCAGAACTCAATGTAAGAGTCGAAAAAAGCACATACCTGCCCGTTATTAACGGATTTTACAATCGTACCCAAAAATTAAATGCGCCGGCATTCGATTTTGCACCACGCGATATTCTTGGCATTAACCTGAACATGCCTATTTTTGCCAGCGGACAGCGAAAAGCCCTTATCGACCAGCGAAAACTGGAAGTTGAAAAGAGTGAAAATACAAGGTTATTTGTTTCGGGCAGCCTGATAATGCAAGCCAATCAACTGAAAAGTGATGTTGAGATTAAGGCTGAAAAGTTTAAAAATCAGAAAATGAGCAAAGAACTCACCGGTGATATCTACCAGCGCACTCTCGAAAAATACCGGCAGGGACTTGCAACAAGCCTTGATTTGGCTAACACCCAAAACCAATATCTTAACAACCTTACAAACTATTACCAGTTCATGTTCGATTTGCAGGGCGCAATTGCCAAACTCGAGAAACTTTACAATATCAATCAGATTACCCAATAAAAAACGTTCTCTGGTACTTTTTAACTTTAAAAAAATAAAAACAAATAATATACAAAATGGAAAAATTTATTTACTACGCTGCCACGATTGCATTGCTGGTTTCGTGCAGCCAGAATACCGACAAAACTGCCGAGCTTGAAAAGCTGAAATCGCAGCGCGATCATCTCACCCTTCAAATTGAAAAACTCGCTGCCGAAATTAATCCAACCAACGAAAAACCCGCACAAAAAGGGATTTTGGTAAAAGTAACCCCAGCAGCCGAATGTGTTTTTAACCATTATATAAAAGTTCAGGGAACGGTTGACGGCGACCAGAATATTGCAATCAGTCCGCAAATGGCAGGAATTGTAACCGCCGTTTATGTGAAAGAAGGGACCCGGGTTAAAAAAGGACAGGTTTTGGCCGAACTCGATGCCCAGGTGATGAAACAGTCCATCGAAGAAGTTAAAACCCAACTCGATTTGGCTACCAGTATTTACGAAAAACAGAGTGCGCTCTGGGAGAAGAAAATTGGCAGCGAAGTTCAGTTTTTGCAGGCCAAAAGCAACAAGGAATCGCTCGAAAGACGCTTAAACACAATTAACGAACAATTGAAAATGGCACTGGTAGTTTCCCCTATTTCGGGCACCGTTGAAAGCGTTCCGCTTCGCGTTGGACAAATGGCATCGCCCGGGTTGCCAACTTCTATTATTCGTGTAATTAACATGAATGTGGCAAAAATTACTGCCGATGTATCGGAAACCTACGCCACCCGGATTAAAGATGGAAATACTGTATTGGTCAGTTTTCCTGATTTAGGGAAAGACATTGAAACCAAACTGAATTTTACAAGCCGTTTTATCGACCCAACCAACCGTACTTTTAGGATTGAATGCAAACTTTCATCGAAAGAAGTTGAGTTGCGCGCCAACATGATTGCCTACCTGAAAATTAAGGATTATACCAACGAAAAGGCATTCTGTCTGCCCGTAAACCAGGTGCAAAGTAACCAGGACGGTAAATTTGTTTTCATCGCCAAACAAAATGGCCCCGATTATATTGCCGAAATCAGACAAATTAAAACCGGAATGGATTACGATGGGACTATTGAAATTCTGGAAGGAATTACAGTTGGCGATTATATTATCACTTCCGGATACCAAAGTCTGAATGCCGGCGAAAAAATAGTTTTCTAATACCAAAAAATGACCTGTTATGTCGAAAGAAAATAAGTTTAAAGAATTTTTTGGAACGAGCTGGGCAATCGATAACCGCACAAGTGTTTATGTACTTGCTGCAATAATTACGATACTTGGTTTGATGAATTACTACCTAATCCCGAAGGAACAGTTTCCGCAGGTAGTAGTTCCATACATCGTTGTCAGCACGCCATATCCGGGAACTTCGCCATCCGATATCGAAAACCTGGTGACCCGCCCTATCGAGAAACAATTAAAATCGATTGCCGATGTTAAAAAAATGACCAGCAGTTCTGTTCAGGATTTCTCCAGTATCATTGTTGAGTTTGATCCCGATCTGAAAATTGAAACTGCAAAACAGCGTGTCCGCGATGCTGTTGATAAGTCAAAGTCTGAACTTCCTACCGATTTGCCTGCCGACCCGCAGATTATGGACATCGATATTTCGGCCATGCCGGTGATGTTCATCAATATTTCAGGAAATTATGATCTGGATAAACTGAAGCGATATGCCGAAATTGCCCAGGATAAAATCGAAGGCCTGAAAGAAATTACCCGCGTTGACATTGTGGGCGCCCTCGACCGTGAAATTCAGATCAATGCCGATATTTTCAAAATGCAGGCCGCAAAAGTAACTTTCAGCGATATTGAAAGAGCTGTTTCCGGAGAGAATCTTACCATTTCGGGAGGCACGCTCACCAGTAACGGAATCCGTAACACGGTGCGTATAAAAGGCCAGTTTGCCGATGTGCAAACCATCCGTAATATTATTGTTCATTCATCGAGCGGCGCTTTTGTCAGGCTTGCCGATATTGCCGTAGTAAACGACAGCTTTGAAGAACAGGAAAGTTTTGCCCGCCTGAACGGTAAAAATGTAATTACTTTGAATGTTATCAAGAAAAGCGGCGCCAACCTGCTCGATGCTTCCGATCAGATTAAAGTTATTATTGCCGATTTGAAGGAACGCGAATACCCGAAAGGCATGGATGTAACCATCACCGGCGATTCAAGCCTTTTTACCCGCAACACCCTCGAAGAACTGAACAACACCATCATTATTGGGTTCATCCTGGTTACCATAGTACTCATGTTCTTCATGGGTTTTACCAACGCATTTTTTGTTGGTTTGGCAGTTCCGCTCTCCATGTTTGTTGCCTATCTGATCCTTCCCGGGCTGGGCTATACAATGAACATGATCGTAATGTTTGCTTTTATATTTGCCCTTGGTATTGTTGTTGACGACGCAATAGTAGTTATCGAAAACACCCACCGTTTGCACCGCACCAATCCCGATATAAACATTGCAGCCAAAAAGGCGGCAGGCGAAGTTTTCATGCCCATTTTATCGGGAACCCTCACCACGCTGGCGCCCTTTTTCCCGCTGGTTTTCTGGCCCGGGATTATAGGGCAGTTTATGCACTATCTGCCCGTTACATTGATAATTACATTATTTGCCTCGCTTTTTGTTGCCTACATTTTCAACCCTGTTTTTGCGGTTACCTTTATGAAACACGAATACGATCAGGATAAAGAAAAAGCGGGCAACTGGAAACAATTTGGGTTGGTTTTGGCCATCTTGCTGGTTCTTGCCGGAATATTTTATGTGGGCAAATCTTATGGAATTGCCAACTTCCTGGTATTTGCGGCCCTGATGATTTTACTCTTCCGCTTTGTAATCAAGAGAATGATTACCACTTTTCAGGAAAAAACATGGCCCTGGTTAATGGCGGTTTACGAAAGGCAGCTACGGTTTGTTCTTCAGGGAGCCCGTCCGGTTTGGATATTGTTGGGAATGGTTGTATTGTTTTTTGCCACCATATTTATTACCGGGCTTGCCAAACCTACAGTATTGTTTTTTCCTGATAATAATCCCAACAATATTTTTGTGTACATCAAAATGCCATCGGGTACGCACCAGAATGTTACCGACAGTGTTACGAGGATAGCAGAAGAGCGGGTTTATAAAGCCATTGGCCAAAATAATCCCGATGTGGAGTCAATCATTTCGAATGTTACCATCGGCGCCGAAGAAGAAGGTTTTACATCTACCGGAACCCCGTTCAACAAGGGAAAAGTATCGATCAATTTTGTAGAGCATAAACACCGTACTTCGGGTATCTCGACAACCGGATACATGGAAATTATCAGAAAAGAAACCGCTGATATTGTTGGCGCTGAAATTACAGTAGGCAAAAACAGTAACGGGCCACCCACAGGAAAACCAATCAACATTGAAATTACCAGCGAAAACCTGGAAGAACTTGTTGCTGATGCCAATGCATTTAAAGCATATCTCGATTCGCTGGACATTCCCGGGGTAGAAGAACTGAAATCAGATTTTGAGTTGAATACCCCTGAAATTATTATTCATCTCGACCGCGATCGTGCGCAACGTCTCGGACTTTCGACCGGACAAATTGGGATGGAAATACGTACTGCATTGTATGGAAAAGAAATTTCGAAACTAAAACAGGATGAGGATGAATTTCCAATCATGCTCCGTTATGGAAAAGTTACCCGCGACAACATTAATTCGCTGGTAAACCTCGAGATTACCTACCGCGATATGAATAGCGGAATGTTGCGCAGTATCCCGTTGTCAACAGTTGCGCGTATCGATTATACTTCATCTTATACCGGTATAAACCGCCTGAACCAGAAGCGGATTATAACCGTTTACTCCAATTTGATTTCGGGTTATTCGGCCAACGATATTGTTCCGGTCATAAAAAAAGAGGCTAAAACATTTGCACTTCACGATGGTACTTCCATTAAATTAACCGGCGAACAGGAAGATCAGGAAGAAACAACGCAATTCTTTATGAAAGCGATGATTATTGCACTTGGGTTAATCTTTTTTATCCTGATTACCCAATTTGGCTCAGTAAGTAAATCGCTTATTATTCTAAGCGAAGTTATCTTCAGCATCATCGGTGTATTGCTCGGGGTAATTATTTTCGACATGGAAATTGTAATCCTGATGACCGGCCTTGGCATTATTGCATTGGGAGGTATCGTTGTGAGAAACGGAATTCTGATAGTCGAATTTATCGATTCCAAAAAGAGTGAAGGAATGCCAACCCGCCGGGCAATTATCGAAGGGGGAAGAACCCGTATTACGCCGGTAATCCTTACCGCCACAGCAACCATGCTTGGATTGGTTCCGCTGGCAGTGGGTATGAACATCAATTTTGTTACTATGTTCACCGAGTTGAACCCGAATATTTATTTTGGCGGCGATAATGTTGCATTCTGGGGGCCACTGGCATGGTCAATCATCTTCGGATTAAGCTTTGCTACCTTCCTTACCCTGATGCTTGTTCCGGCTTTGTATGAGCTCGATTATACAATCAAGTTAAAAATTGCCCGGCGTAAAAACCTAAAGCGGATCAAAAAACTGAACAAGAAATAACAAGGATTAAGTCGAATGCATTTTTAATGCTCCCTAAAACTTTGTTTACTAAACTGAGTTACAAACTCAACCCAGCCTACCCTTCGTTGCAAACGAAGGGTAGAGGAATTTAAAATTAACTCCTGTTACTTTTTTTCAGAAGAACTTCGGCAAAAATTAAATCTTCGGGGAAAGTTATTTTAATGTTTTCGCGGTTGCCTTCAACAAGATGAATGATTCCGCCCATGCTTTCCAAAACCGAAGCATCGTCGGTAAAAGTATCGGAATTTGCCTGTTGATAGGCTTTCTGTATTAAACTGGTTTGAAATGTTTGCGGTGTTTGTACCAAAAAATATTTTGATCGATCCACTGGTCTGTTTTTTGCGCCATCAACCACCCTTACCGACTCCGAAACCGGAATTACCGGCAGCGCATTGCCTTTTTCCACCGTAGTTTCGTAACAATTTTGCAGGGTTTGTTTCGAGACCAGCGGACGGACACCATCGTGAATAAATACAATCCCGTCGCCGGTAATTAAATCCAACCCATTTTTTACAGATTGAAAACGGGTTTCGCCACCAAAAGCAATTTTACAATCTGTTTTAAACTGATGTTTGTCGCACAACGAATTCCATAGCGCTATTTGATTTTTCGGAAGTACAAGAATAAATTCCAATTTCCGATCGAAATCGAAAAAAGCATCAAAAGTATGCATCAAAATTGGGCGGCCATTTATTTCCATAAATTGCTTTGGAGTGGTGTTATTCATCCGGCTGCCACTTCCTCCGGCTACAATCAGCGCAAGCTTTTTCATCATTGTGGTGTTTTGTCGAAATCGTATATTTGGTAAAAATACTTTAAAAATATATCAGCTATGTTACAGGTAATCCAGTTTCTGCACGAACTTTCGGAAAATAACAACCGCGAGTGGTTTGTGAACAATAAAAAACGCTACGATGAAAGCCGTGAAAAAGCGCTTTTTATAACCGACGTACTTATCAACGAAATCAGGAAGTTTGATCCGGATATTCCGCTGCTTGAGCCCAAAGATTGTATTTTTCGTATTTTCCGGGATGTACGGTTTTCGAACGATAAGCGCCCGTACAAAACCAATTTTGGCAGTTTTATCGCCAAAGGAGGCCGAAAAAGTATGCACGCCGGTTACTACTTCCACATCGAACCAAACGGGAGTTTTGTGGGTGGCGGGATTTATATGCCTGCTGCTGAGCCGCTAAAAGCAGTTCGCGAATACATTGCCGAAAACGGAGAAGAGTTTTTGGCCCTTACAAATAATAAAAGTTTTAAAAAAGTTTATCCTGAAATGATGGACGACAAGCTGAAAACTGCTCCAAAAGGATTTTCGCCCGATCATGAATTTATTGATTTGCTCCGGCATAAATCGTTCGCCTTTTCAAGCCAGCTAAGTCAATCTGAAATTCTGGCCGACACTTATATCGGGCAATTGGTACAATCGTTTAAAGCATTGCAACCGGTTAACCGGTTTTTAAATGATGCGTTGAAAAATAATTTGTAAAATTCTAATAAAACAGGGTTACTTTTTCCCTATTCTAAGAATATGTATTTATAAGACCCATATTTTTTATCTTCCCGATTCAAAAAATACACCCTGGTCGTCCTGACCGGGGTACTTTTTTTTATGAATTTGCCAGTTTCATAATTCTTTCCACGGTATCGTCAACCTGTGCCATGCTTTCCATTCCGATAGTCATACAATCGACATTCTTGCTTTTTATTACATATTCCAGCGACTTTTGACGTTGTTCATCTTTCGTAAGATCACCGCAACCAAAAATTTTCATCCCAATTATTCCCTTGCCATTATCTTTGGCTTTCCTTAAAACCTGCATCACATTTTCGGGTGTGCTGTCCATTTTAGCGCCATCGTAATTTATACGGGCAAGCAAAACATCGGCCCACGGATTATCGGCAGCAATTTTCATTGCCCCGAAATCGTGGCACGACAAACCAACCTGTTTGATTATGCCTTTTTGTTTGGCTTCGCTGTAATCGTCCATGTAACGTTTGTACTGGTCGGGCCATTCGCTGTTTACCATGCAGTGCAAAAGCAGAATATCAATATAATCGGTATTGAGTTCCTTGCGAAACCTGTCGATGCTTTTCTGAAAAGGTTCGGGTTTGTACCAGCCTTCGTGTTCGTAAACCATTATTTTTGTGAGCAGCGTTACGTTTTCGCGCCCAACTTTTTTCATGGCTTTACCCACAAATTCGTGGGTGCCATACATATCGGCAGTTTCGAAAAACCTTACTCCGCGATTATAGGCATACTGGGCCATTTGCACAAATTTTTCTTCGCCCATTTTCTTTTGGGCCGAGGTTTTTTTCCAACCATTAGAGCCTGTACCTATGGCCAACCGGGGTACAATCATTCCGGTTTCGCCCAGTTTTACCGTATCAATCATCACTTCCCTCGCCGGGGCAAAACTCAAATTAACCATACCCGAAGCTGCTGCCACTGCGGCAGCCATCCCAAATGCACTCTTTTGAATAAACCTTCTGCGATTGATGTTTTCCATCGTATATCTATTTTTTTACCGGGTTAATATAGCAATTTATAAACAATCTATAAACATTGACTTCACATAATAAATAAGAATATATATTTTTGGCGACTTAACTTTAAAAAATCAAATTGTATGAGAAAAATTCTGCTTTTTTTTACCATGTGTGCATTTATAGCAAGTGTAAATGCCCAAAATGTACAGTTACTGTATAATACGGGCGAAGGTCGCAACAACCTGACATCGACCGTTGAAATGTTTAAGCCCGACAAACTGGGAAACACCTTCTTTTTTATGGACTTTAGTTATGGTGTTGGCGAAGTGGAAGGCGTTAGTTCGGCTTACTGGGAAATTGCGCGTGCATTTACTATTGCGAAATCCCCTGTTGCATTTCACGCCGAATACAATGGCGGGATAGGCCAATGGAAAGATGGCAAATTCTCGGGTGCATACACCATCAATAATGCCTGGTTGACCGGGTTGGAATATGCTATCAACGCCAAAGATTTCTCTAAAGGAATTACTTTCCAGACATTGTACAAATACATTCAGGGAAAAAATGATGCATCATTCCAGCTAACCGCAGTTTGGTATTTACATGCCTTTAACCATAAATTATCGTTTAATGGCTTTGCCGATTTCTGGCGCGAAGACAATATTTTCGGTACAGAAACAACAAAATATGTATTTCTCACCCAACCACAATTGTGGTATAATTTTAACAAAAACTTCTCTGCCGGCACCGAAATTCAGTTAAGTTCAAATTTTGGAGGAACGCAAGATTTTGATATTATGCATTCGGCTGCGTTACGTTATACATTTTAACCAATAAATTTTAACCATTATGTTAGAAAAATATTTCAACTTAAAACAGAACAAGACTACCGTTAAAACAGAAGTTTTGGCTGGTCTGACTACGTTTATGACCATGGCCTATATTCTGGCTGTGAACCCTGATATACTCAGCGCTACCGGAATGGACAAAGGCGCTGTGTTTACAGCCACAGCTTTGGCGGCATTAATTGCAACTTTGGTAATGGCGTTATACGCCAAATTGCCTTTTGCACTTGCGCCAGGAATGGGCCTGAATGCATTCTTTGCCTTTACCGTTGTTCTTGGAATGGGCCATAGCTGGCAGTTTGCGCTGACCGCTGTATTTATCGAGGGATTGATTTTCATTGCCCTGACCGCTTTTAACATCCGCGAAATGATTGTCAACTCGATACCGATGAACATGAAACATGCCATTTCGGTGGGGATTGGATTGTTCATTGCATTTATCGGGTTAAAAAATGCCGGCATTATCGTGAGCAGTGATGCAACATTTGTTACCCTTGGCGATGTTACCAATATTGCTGAAAATGGCGGCGCTTTTGTTGCTTTGGCAACATTGATTATTATGGGTGTTTTATTGGCGTTACGGGTTAAAGGCGCACTTTTATATGGAATACTGATTGGGGCAATCATTGGTTTCCCTGTTGGAATTTCGCACCTGCCTTCAAGTTTCGATCTTACTCCGCCATCGTTAAGCCCTATTTTTATGAAATTCGAATGGACACAAATTCTTACAATGGATATGTTGTTTGTTGTATTTACCTTCCTTTTTGTCGATATGTTCGATACGGTTGGCACATTAATCGGTGTTTCGTCGAAAGCCAATATGCTCGACAAAGAGGGGCGTGTACCACGCGTAAAACAGGCTTTAATGGCCGATGCCGTTGGGACTACTGTTGGAGCAATGTTGGGAACATCGACAGTTACTACTTATGTTGAAAGCGCCGCGGGAGTAAGCGAAGGCGGACGCACAGGTTTAACTTCGCTTACCGTGGCCGGCCTTATGCTTTTGGCATTGTTCCTTTCACCCGTATTCCTGATGATTCCGGGAGCTGCAACAGCTCCGGCCCTTATTCTTGTTGGTGCAATGATGATGACACCGGTTAAAAATATCAATTTCGATGATTTTACAGAATCAATACCTGCATTCCTTACAATTATAATGATGCCTTTGTCCTATTCGATCGCCGAAGGAATCCTTTTCGGGGTTCTTTCTTATGTGATCCTGAAAGTATTGACAGGCAAATTCAAAGATATTACGATTGTAACAATCATATTGGCAGTTTTATTTATGGTGAAATTTCTGATGTAATGTTGCAAATCATCGTTCAATATTATTAAAATAAAAAAAGGCGCATTTACAGTGCCTTTTTTTTGTTTTTATTATTTTTGCCTCAACAAATGGGACATTAACTCAGCTGGTTTAGAGTGTTACCTTGACAGGGTAGAAGTCACTGGTTCGAATCCAGTATGTCCCACAAAAACCCTTTTTTTAATATGCAATCAATACAGTTCCGTTTTTCACAACGCCGTTGCCCAATTGCAATAAATAAACATAGTTGCCTACCTTTAACTTAGGTTCACCATTAATCATTTGCCTGCCAATATCATATTTGTTAAGAACAGAAGTTCCCCACCACCATGCATTATACTGGTCGCCCCAAACAATGTAGTTGCCATAATTTTCTTTCTGCCACAGTAAATTTCCGTTCCGGTTAAAAATCATCAGTTTTGCATCGGGATAGTTATGAATACACATGATACGGAAGAAATCGTGGACCCCATCTTCGTTCGGAGAGAAACCTTCGGGAACAAACAGTTCACAGGCAACCGGGTCCCGGCTTTCTTCAGAACAATCGACATTGATATACACTTTTGCCGTATCGCACAACGATGGGCTTCCATAGTCGCAGATAACATATTCAAAACTATCGATTCCTATAAAACCTTGATTTGGGAAATAGCTGATAGTCCCGTCGGGATCGATGATTAATGTGCCGTGGTTCGGCGGAGTCAGCGGATCGGTATTGATCTGCCGGTTATCCGAATCCGGATCGCGGTCATTATCAAGCACATTTCCGGATACAGAGAAACAACCGGCATCATAATAATCGTCAACAGCCAAAGGTTTATCGTTAACCGGTATAACTGTAATATAAACATAAGCCTCGCCAAATTCCGGGCCACAAGGTATCCCATCGTCATAAATACGGTATTTTAAAACATCGACTCCTGAGAAATTCCTGTTTGGCATATAGGAGAGTTCGCCATTTTCCAGGTTTATCGATACAATTCCATGCCGTGGTTTAACCGAAATTGCCAGGGAGGAAATTACAATCCTGGATTTTTCATCGTAGTCGTTTTCAACCACATCAATTACAACCGGAATATTCTCTATCGTAGTAGTGCTGTCATTCATTACTTTTGGCGGCCTGTTCCCGTAAATGGTTACCTGTGTTTCGCAATATGCGCTGTCTCCATTAACACTCACAGCCCACAATCTTATTGTTGTTAATCCGATGTGGTCGCAATCAAGCTCCTGAGGATAAATATACATGGTATCGATACCGCAGGCATCAGAAGCGTCCACCAGAATTTCGCCTACGGTTAATTTATATTCGGCATTTTTATCAAGCTGTATTTCAAACGGCCCCCTGCATATTACTACAGGTTTAATTGTATCGAGCACTGTAACCGTTGCCACACAGAAACCGCTCAGCCCCACAGCATCAACCGCTGTAAGTGTTACCGGGTTTTTGCCAACATCGGCACAACCGAAATCATACCGTGAAAGGAATAGTGTATCGAGTTTACAGTTGTCGGTTGAGCCATTATTGATTTGTGCGGTAGTTATTGATGCTTTACCGTCGGCATCGAGATAAACGGTAAGGTTGTGGCAAATGGCCACAGGAGGAATGGTGTCTGATATTTCAATACCGATAATTGTTTTAACTGCACATTGGCCGGCAGCAGGGGTGAATGTATATGTAAACGTTCCTGTTGCAGATGTTTTAATAGT
>CAMTWS010000018.1:0-10456 GCA_947085485.1 uncultured Prolixibacteraceae bacterium | reverse complement strand
TAAAGACAATTAAAGTATGAATTATATAAAAAAAGTGAAATCTATTATCCTCCTTTTCCTCCTTTTAGTCATCTTTTTTCAGGTTGCAGGCCAGTCTTCTGAAAATGAAGATGACAATGAAACTTTGCAAATGGGGATTCAAATTCTGAAACGCTATTTTTACGAAGACAACCAGTGGTATATCACAAAACCATCGGTGGCAAAAGATGTTAAAGGATTAATCAACTTTATTGAAGACGATCCGGTTGATACTGTAATCTCCAATATCTTCAAATCTTTTGAACAAAAGCAGACATATGTTTTCAGGTTGCCTGAAAATGTGGAAGATAGTTTAAGCGTTCCTGGATTTTATGCCTATCCGCTGGTTCAGAAAAGAATCGGGAATATTGAGGTGCAACTTAAAAAGGAATATGAAAACAAACAGATGAGGGTTCCCCAATCATTGCTTACAAACCTTGAAACGAGATTAAACCTGATACCCAAAGGTAAAGGGATGCAGTTATTTACAGGGTCGGTTTATACAATGCCCAAAGATTTGCAGATACCGGAAGTAATTCCCGATTCGGTTTTAAATTTACCTGCTGAGTTTGAAAAGTTAGTAAGACTGGATAGCATCAGGGCAGCTTATGTTGAGCAAAAAAGAATAAACTATAACGATTCAGTCATTACAGCCTACATCGATTCGGTTAATTATGTTTATGGCAAAAGTGCCTATGATGACGAATTGAGATATCAGATCAAACGATTTACCGATTCTGTAAAGGTGAATAACTATAATGTATTGCGAACATACAATGAATTGGTTGTAAATGCAGTAAACGATTCAATATCGTTAGTTTTGGAAACACTGGCAAAATATGCCGATTTTATTGATTCCACCAAGATTTCGATGTATAATCTTAATGGTAACTCCTCTGAAATAAGTTTAAAAAGCGGTGACGAAAAATTTGCCCGGTTTTGGCTGAAAAACGTGCAGAACGATTCGTTAAGCGTACTGGTCAGAAGTATCGGAAAGCGCGGCATGTTTATGCTCATTGACGATGGTGTGACCATTTCCAGATACAAACCAAAGGAAACAAAAGACTTTGATTTCAGGTCGCTGGAGAAAAATATCTCATCGCTGAGCGCTGTGGGCAAGGGTTACGAAGTTGAAACTCCCTGGATTATAGGCGGTGAAGGAAATGTTGGTTTTTCGCAAACTTATCTTTCAAACTGGAAAAAAGGGGGACAAAGCGCAATTTCGTCGCTAATTGTGCTGAAAGGTTTTTCCAACTACAAACGTGCCGATGGTTTGGTTAAATGGGACAACAGCGGTGAATTTAGAAATGGGTTGATACGTCCCGGCGGAAAAGAAGAGGAACTTCAGAAAAATGATGATAAGTTTGAAATTACCTCAAGATTTGGGGTGAGCGCCTATAAAAAATGGTTTTACAGTTCAGAATTTAACTTCGAAACACAGCTTTTCAGAGGGTATCGATATCCTAAAGCAGAAGGCGCCAAACCTATTTCGGCCCTTATGGCCCCCTCGCGGATGTTTTTTAAAGTGGGTATGGAATACAAGCCGAACAAGGATTTTTCGTTGTTACTTTCCCCATTTACCGTAAAAAATGTTTATGTACGCGATACTTCGCTGGTTGATCAAACCAAGTTTGGGATTGATGCCGGTAAGAATAGCTTTTGGGAGCCTGGTTTAAACGCCGATTTGTTTTTGAGAAAATCAATTACGAAGGATATTACGTATGAAACGAAATATAAGATGTTTATCAACTATAAAGAGCCTTTTCAGAAACTTGATATCAACTGGGAGAATTTATTTGTAATGAAATTGTCGGAATATGTGAATATGAGGTTACTTATCCATTTTATTTATGATGATGATGTGCTGTTTCCGGTTTATGATAAAAATGATGTAAAAATTGGGGAAAAGCCAAAATTGCAGGTAAAAGAATTTTTTTCAATAGGATTTGCGTATAAAATAAATCACAAGGTACAACATTCAAAACGAATACGTTAAATCCATAATCCGGCAATAACAAAAAGGCCGTAAATAACGCTGGCAATTCCATTGGTCGTGAAAAAAGCAAAATTAACCCTGCTCAAATCATTTGGTTTTACCAGCGTATGCTGATAGGCCAGCAATACGATAAAAATTGTGGCGCCTGTAATATGCAACCAGTTTGCCGGGGTTATAACTGCAACAATTACCACAAAAATGGCTGAACAAAAATGAACTATTTTGGCCAAATCAAGCGCCTTTTTTTTTCCTAACAATGAAGGTATTGATTTCAGGTTTAAATCCTTATCGAAGTCTTCGTCCTGTAGGGCATATATAATATCGAACCCGCTCACCCAGAAAAAAACCACGAAACTTAGCATTAGCGGTAACCAGTCGAATTTGCCGGCAACTGCAAGGTAAGCTCCCATTGGCGCAATTGCCAGCCCCAGACTAAGCACAAAATGGCAAAGCGGGGTGAACCGCTTTGTGTAACTGTAAAACAGGATTACAAAAAGTGCAACCGGCGAAAGATAGAAACAAAGCGAATTGATAAACCAGGTAGTTGCAATAAAAAACAGGGCATTTAAAATTACAAAAAGCAACACCGATTTAGGCTCAAGCACGCCGGCAGGAATTTCGCGAAATGCTGTCCTGGGATTTAATTTGTCGAATTCGCCATCGAGAAACCGGTTGAAACCCATTGCTGCATTGCGCGCAAAAACCATACATAACAATACAAGGATTAATAACTTGATGCTCAAATTGGCAGAATCCTGCCGCATTGCAAAGAAAAAACCGGTAAGTGCAAAAGGCAATGCGAATATGGTATGTTCGAATTTCACGAGCCTCGAATAGTTTATTAATTTTCTCATTTATTTTTTCAATATCGGGTAAAAATAAAAAGATATTTTGGAATTAATTATAACCGGCAGTTTGGAGATTTATAAAATGAGAGGAATGAAAAATTGTGAGATTTAATTTACATTTGAAAAAAAGTTGAAAAATGAAAAATATCAAACGCTATTACATATTGAACGCTGAACCAAAAGATGTGTATAACGCATTGACAAATAAGGCTATGCTTGAAATCTGGACAGGCGAACCGGCCGAAATGGAAACAGTTCCCTGCAGCAATTTTTCATTGTGGGGCGGAAGTATTTCAGGTGTTAATATTGAGTTTGAGGAGAATAAAAAAATTGTACAACAGTGGTTTTTTGATGAAGAGAACACTGAGTCAATTGTTACAATGAAATTGCATCCGCATAAAAAAGGTACAAGTCTCGAACTATCTCATGCCAATATTCCGGATGAAGCTTACGGAAATATTTCAGAGGGCTGGGATGAGGATTATTTTGGGGCACTAAACGAGCTTTTTATATAGCTGCCGAAAAGAATTATTCAAATTTGATGGGCAGTGGCTGGGTTGGCTCAAAGCTGTAAAACTGCCGTTTCGATTGTTCTTCCAAAACAAAACCTGCAAAACTCATATCGTCCGGGTGAAAGGGATAAAATGCCAGTCTCAACTGGATCGTTTTAAATACCAGGTTTTCGTTATGCAGCCTGATCCCCAATCCAACGCCGCTGTAATAATTATTGGTTAAAATGAATTGTTTATTCGAACCGATCACACCAACATCAGTAAAACCAAAAAGGGCCATGTTGAATTTGTAAAATTCCTGCCGCAGAAAAAGTACATATTCTAAATTTAGGCTCAAACGTTGTTTACCAATCGCTTCCATGCTCCTAAATCCCCTGATAGTGTTGCTCCGGCTAAGATTAAGGTTTTCAATTTCCAATCGGTGCAACCCGGTGGAATAATCGGTTTTAATAAATAACCTGGATCTTTTTTGACCGGCATTTATTAGTTTCGATATAAAATAAATCCGTGCATTAATTTGTCCCTGTTCAAAACCACGTTTGGTGTAATAACTTCCAATATCTCCTGCCAGGTATAAATATCCCTTTCTGTTAATGAGAAAATTTCCATTCGACAGCAATAAATGTGCATAATGCCGGTTGCCAAATTCATTAACATCATACCCATAAACTATCTCATTTTTAAATCCTTCCGGAATGTCTTCTGTAATCCCGTAACTAAAAACCAGCTCATCCTGCACAAATCTTCTTTGGGTAAATGTTATACTGCTTAAAAGAAAAGTTCGGTTGGCATAATAACTAATACTTCTGGGTTCAAAATCAGGACGGTTATAAAATTTTTGGGAATTAAATCCGCCTGATAATACAATCTGTGCATTTTCGGGCTGATTTTTTTTAACCTGAAAACTGTGCCCTCCCCAGGCTCCGTAATACGACAAATCCATGGGTAATTCCGAGTAAATAACGTCGTTCTGGAAAATCCAGTTGGTACGGAACATACGTATGCCGGTTGCGCCGTAACCCCATTTAATAGAAGTTGTTATAAAAGGCTTGTTTAAATTGAATTTGAATCCCTCGCTTTTATAGGTATTCAGGTATCCAAAAGAAATATCGACAAATTTACCCTGTATATTTTTGATTTTGTAATAAGTTTCAAGTCCCAGATAGGGTTGTTTGTTAACGTGCCCTGCAAAAACAAATCCAATTTCATGCCCAACTCCAAAAATATTATTATTATAAATCTCAAAGGCAGCCGATTGAGTTCCGTTTACGTTGCCGGTAGCGCCAAACGAAAACCGGTCTTTAATAAGGATATGCACTTTTACAAATCCGGGGTTAACAGAGTCTTGTTCAAGAATAATATTTACTTCCTTAATGTATGATAATGAACGAATTAAACGCTCGTTTTCATAAATTAATTCGGGATCTACTGCATCTCCAACCTTAAATAGCAAAAGTTTCTGGATGGTTTTTAGATTCGAATTTGTATGTATTTTATTTGCTGCTATTTCAAACCTGTTTGATGCTGTTTTTGAAGTATCCTGAAAAGTCGGGCCAAAAACATCAAGTAATTTTATGTTTATTTCAGAAATAGTTTTGCCTTCCAATTGGCTGTAATAATTTAAAGCAAACGCTTTTTTGTCAACATAGGGCCGGGGTGGCAAAATAAGAAAGTCATAAATAACCCGTGTTAATCTGCGCTGGCTTGATTTATATTTTAAACTGTCATAAAATTGTCCCTGTTTTTGGGATTGAATTTTGTCGATTGTAATTGTATCTGGTTCAATTGATTGAGCCTTAAGAAAATTAGTTCTAATTACAATTAAAACCAGGAATATGATAGTAAAAAATAAAATCCTTTTCATTTAATCTCTTAAAGACCAAAAGTGTTGCCGTTCAATGTTAATAATTCGAATAACTGTTTTGAAATTTAGCAATTTTAAAATATGTCATTCCAAAAACTGGTTGTTAAATTACGTTAAAGCAAATATTGAAACCGGTGAAGTATATTTTATGGAATCATAAATATATCACATATTCCAGTGCGTAGTTAATTTTATATTTTTGTTCTGTGAATTATCTGGTAAAAATATATCGCCGCAATATTTATGGTGTAATCGGAACATTAGTGTTCCACATCATTTTATTTTCAGCCTTACTTTTTGCTGAAGTTGGAATGAAAGGAAATATAAAAGAAGAGCAATTATTAATTGAATTCCCTGATATATTGCCCGAGGAAGAAGAAAAAGCGCCTGAGGAACAAAAACCCGACGATTTGGCTGCCCAGGTTGATAAAACTAACAATAACCTGACGAATGTTGCTTCCAACCGGTTGTCTGTCGAGAAAAGCACGACATCAAAAGATAAATTTTTCGACGATTCGTATTTAAAAGAAGTAAACGAGGCAAAACAATTGGTTTCAAATGTAAATAATCAGCTTGCAAAGGAAAAAGTAAATCTCGATGATATTAAAATGCCTGTTGAAACTACTGAAGGAATGAATCCTGATTCGATAAAAAATATTATTTATACCGGGGAAAGCAATATTGTTTATTACCTGGAAAACCGATACCATGTCAGTTTGCCAATTCCGGTTTATTTAGCACAGGGAGGGGGGAAAATAATTATTGAAATCGTGGTTGACCGGCAGGGGAAAGTAATTCAGGCAACACCAAAAGCCGGGCAAAAAGTGCGTGACGAACAAATAATAATTTATGCGCAGACTGCGGCGTTAAGGACATTATTTAATGCCGATCCAAAATCACCGTCAGCTCAAAAAGGAACAATTCATTATACTTTTATTGCACAATAAATCTGTGTTAATTCTAATTTATCTTTAACATGATTTAACAACATTATTTTGCGCAATTTCAAAACAGCACCTATATTTGTGATACGTTTATTTTCATAAGTTTAGGTTTAGTTAGGTTAGTTAGTTTAATGAGAAAAGGATGGGTTATTGAACCCGTCCTTTTTGTTTTTTGCATATTCTTGCTTCTCTGCAACATTTCTGTTTGATTTTTCTCTTTAAAAAAGAATTTACTTTCTATATTTACGCCTAATAGGTTGTTTATAAGCTGTATTTATATTTTTTAAACCAGACTAGGTCGAAAATATTAAAGAATAAGTCTAAATAGAGGGTTACCTTTTAAGTAAAAATCGAATAATATAACGAAGATGATAGGATATAGTGATGAGCAAATTCTGAAAGGAATACTGAGGCATGATAATTTAATCTTGCAGTATGTCTATAAACAGTACTACTACAACATAAATTATTTTATCAGGAAAAATCAAGGAAGTGAAGATGATGCCAGCGACATCTTTCAGGAAGCAATCATTATTATCTACAGAAAAATTAAAGAAAACGATTTAATTTTTGAGAAAAGTTCTTTTAAAGGTTATTTGTTTTCGGTTTGTCGGTTCTTGTGGTTAAAGCAATTAGAGAAAAGACGAATTGAAAAAGAAAAGCTGAATGATTCATTACCTTACCAGGAAGATTTATATGATGATAACCTGAATGAACTGGTGGAAAAAAATGAAAGGTATGGGTTATATCAGAAACATTTTGGGACACTGAGTACCGATTGCCAAAAGCTGATGCAATTATTTTTCGAAAAGGTTTCACTAAAGGAAATTGCAAATGTAATGGGGTATAAAA
Organism: uncultured Prolixibacteraceae bacterium; assembly: GCA_947085485.1. Lineage (GTDB taxonomy): Bacteria > Bacteroidota > Bacteroidia > Bacteroidales > Prolixibacteraceae > Draconibacterium. Next base: position 3,422 of record CAMTWS010000018.1, on the reverse strand, counting down.
GTGAAAAATATGCGAAAAAACGCAAATTTAAATGTAAGGAATTACTTATATCAAGAATAAAACAGGACGCAGAATTTAAAAAAATACTTGAAGATGACACGTAACACAGATTTTTTCGATCAAATCGAAGATTATTGCCTCGGGCAATTAGATGAAGAAATTAAGCTTGAATTTGAAGCTGAGTTAGTAAAAAACCCGAAACTCAGGAATGAGTCGGATCTTTGGATGGAAATTCAAAGTGCAATAGAAGAAAGAGAGATTTTAACCCTTAGAGACAAATTGGAAAACGTTGTAAAACAAAACAAACCCGTAATCTCATGCAACGAATCCTTTGAATTACTGGATGATTTTTCTGATGTTCACGAAATTTCAGAAATTCTTTCATCAGAAGAATTAATTAATTTTTATGACTCGTTACCCAAAGTGCATGCATATCACCATGCAGCAACCAAAAACGAAAACATTCATCATTTCTACAAAGAACAAAGAGGCTCCAATGCCAAAGACATTGGAGATGATTTGTATGATGTAGATTTTGAAGAATTTGAAGGATTGGAAGAAGCAATACTTGAAAAAGATATTTTGCAATTCCGCCAGACATTAAAACAGGTAGCAAAATCGGTTGAACCCCAGTTTACAGTTGAAGAAATCGGTAATTATATTAATGGTGAATTAACCGGGATGGATTTGATTGATTTTGAAAGAAATTTATTTCAAAACCGTTCCCTGCAGGATGAAGTGAAGTTGCATCAAGACATTGACATGGCAATCCAGGAAAATGATGTTATAAATTTGCGAAATCAAATCTCCAATATTCTTCAAACTGAAACTTCATGGAGTGTAAGTGAAAAAAGCATTGAAGATTTCATTGATGGGGTTTTGGAAGGCGAACTTCTTGATGAATTTAATTTCGAATTACAGGATAATACTGATTTATTGGCTGAAGTTGAGTTACGCCGGCAGATTAATGATTCGATAAGCGAAAAAGACATTTTTGATTTGCGCAAAGAACTGAAAGCTGTAAAGGAATCTGCTGAAGTTAAAAAGGTGAAAATGATTATTCCTGAAACCAAGGTTGGACAAATACAATTCTGGAGAAGCAGTGTGGCGATTTTAATTGTACTTATAGGATTAACTGGTGTTATTGGTAAAAGTTTAGTGTCAGTCAATAATACTTATGATAATTATTTCGAATCACCGGCATGGTCTCCTGAAAGGTCACTTACAAATGAATTAACCTTGTTGCAACAAGCTAACATTGCTTATATTGCCGGCGATGATGCTGGGGTAGTAAAAATTTTAGGGCAAGCGCCGGCAATAAATAATGAACCGGTTTTTGATTTTTATAAAGCAGCAAGTTTGCAGAACCTGGATAAATACGATGATGCGGTTGCGGGTTATTCGAAAGTAATAAAACATGGCGATAACCTGTTCATCGAAGAAGCAGAATGGTACAGAAGCCTTTGTTACATGAAGTTGGGAAATAAGGAAAAAGCAAAAATAGAGTTACTCGCGGTTATTGAAAGAAAAGGGCATTTTGAAAATGATGCCAAAGCAGTTTTACGGCGATTAAAATATTCTTTGAAATAAAATAAGGTAAAATATACACACATTCTACGAAGCCCGTTTTTTGCGGGCTTTTTTTATGCGGATTGCCTGATCGATGCCTACCCCCGATAACGCAAGAATTAATAAAACAAAGAAATAGAAATCGTAACTTTTAAAAAGCGGGGAATTATCGCCAATGCTAACAAATCCTAACCAATAATGAGGGTGTGCCCTGCGTGAACCTACCGATTCAAGATATTCAAGTTTGGCAGAACGAAGCGCTTCGTCCTTTGTTTTTCCTTTTTTTAGATTTTTATAAAACGAGGTCATGATTTGGGTACCGCTTTCATCCTCCACTTCCCATAACGACATAATTATTGAGGGGCACCCGGCATAAAGAAACCCCCGCGCAAGGCTCATAATGCCTTCCCCTTTTTTTAATTGCCCGGTTCCCGTATTACAGGCGCTCAATACAGTTAGTTTGGCGTTCAATTTAAAATTGTAGATGTCTGCTGTATTTAGCAATCCATTTTTTATTGGATCTTCAGTATTATTTTGAGTGAAAGCCAAACTTGAGAAAGCCGGCAAAGAGTCGTTGATAAATGCATGCATGGCCAAATGCAATATATCATACTTCTCAACATTCATCCTGAAATTTTCTTCTGACGCTTCTTCTCCGCTAAAAACTTTTGTGTTAATTATTTTCGCAATCTGAGCCACCTCCCTTTGCACTCCGGGCAACGGAACAAGAGAAAATATTTGTTGTGCCATTTCTATTGTTTCGCCTACCTTATATATTGGGGCAAAGGCTATTGCCCTTATTTTTGTTTTTTTGCCTGCGGGTGTTTGTTTGAAAAGCAAATTGGCAGAGTTTGCATAGTTTATTGAATAATTACGGATCAAATAACTTAACTGGTTGAACTCAATTGTTTTCGAAGTATCGGGCATGTTTTCCAATAAAGCATCAAAAGGTATATAACTCAGCTTTCCATCGGGGATTATTGTTATTTTTTTGTTTTGAATTTGATTTTTATATGGAAGAATCAGATTCTTGTAAAGCAGATTTGACGAAAGGCAAAATTGCTTTGAATCCTCATTTTTAGTGAACATGTATTTGGTATTCGACATAAAATGAAACATGGTTTCAACCGAACGTAAAAATTCAGGATTAACCTTTTGTTTATGGAAGCCAATATTATCAGCGCTGATAACGAAAGAATAAAGTTCGGTTACCGTATCTGATTCATTTAAAACATACTCAATAATGATTTCATCTTTTTTAATTTTTTTTTGAATATCATTTGCCGAAAGCATTGAATTTGAATATTTAAGGTCATAGAAATCCTTGTACTCACTTTCCATAAATCTGTTTAATTCCCCGCGATTCCTGGTGGCAGTAAAAATCTCATTATTGTATTCATTTATCAGGGCGCTGTCAGGTTTTGCCTTGCTGTTTTCTTCGTATAATTTTTCAGAGAAAATGGCAATCGTGTTATTTAATTTCTTTTCCAAATTCAATAAACTGTCAGGGACCAGGCTGTTTTCAAGGGCAAGTTGATCGGAAATTTTTTCAAAAACCGAACTGCTTTTTACACGCTCGGCATTTTGAAATGCCATTTCAAGATATTTTGAATCTTTTGTAATGGAATAGGCAGTATATGAAACCTGGATTATTTGATAAAAAGTTGAGTGCTCAAGCCCGGTGAGTTGCATTTTACTTTCATCGTCCGAAATTTCTTTTCGCGCCCTTTGAATTAAATTTCCAACAATCTGATAATTTTCAATTGCCTGCGCCATTGATTCGGTAAAAACAAGGTTTTCTTTTGTTTGCTCCATGTTGGCAAGTTCATTATAATTGTCAGCAACGAGTTTTA
>CAMTWS010000017.1:0-13240 GCA_947085485.1 uncultured Prolixibacteraceae bacterium | reverse complement strand
GCTCCGAAAAGTCCTTTGACCCCCTAACCCCCAAAGGGGGGACTTCCTAATTCAATGATTTTCAGATGTTCCCCTTTGGGGTTAGGGGTCAAACAGATGAAAATTATTGAATTTCCGACTTTTCGGAGTAAGCTCAAGTTTGATGTTGATGTAATTTTTGATTCCGGAAAACTTGCCCAATTCTTCGTTTCCCATCCTTCAATTCTGCGTGCAAAAGGATTTGTACAAACAGAATCCGGTTGGAACCTGTTCAATTATTCTTTAACCGGTTTCTCATTTGAACCTTGCCTGGCTAAAATTCAAAATGAGTTGGTTGTAATTGCTGAAAAATCAGATATGCATCCATTTCAAAATATTAAAGGGGAAATTGAAAATATTTGTATGCCGAATCAGTTTTGAGCAGGTTCCCTGTTATAAATATCCTGAATCAACAGCCCTGCCAGGGTAAACCCGTAAATAGCAGTTATATGTGCTACCGTTCCGTTGATAACGGCTTTCTGGCTGCACCATTCATGGTCGGCAAGTTCAGGATCGCCTTCGGCATTGCTGTTTTTGGGACACAAACATTTTTCTGTTCCGCACGATGCCCCGGCGCCCTTGTTTTCGAGCAATTCCTCGCTGTAAACACACTTGAACTTTTTTGCCGGCAATTCACCTTTTTTGATGACTTTACGGATCCGGGCAGCCAGCGGACAGCCTTTTACATTCCAGAATTCGGAAACACCGATTTTGGTTGGATCAAGTTTTAACGATGCCCCCATCGACGAAAAGAAAACCGCGTTGGTGCAGGTAGCCATTCTGATTAAATGCACTTTACTGCCAATACTGTCAATGGCATCGATAATGTAATCGTATTGCCCGAGCTGGAAAAAATCGTGGTTACGTTGATTGTAAATTTTCTGAATGGCATTGATTTCGGCTAAAGGGTTTATTTCGAGCAGTCGTTTTTTCAGCGCTTCGGTTTTTACTTCGCCAACCGTTTGGGTAGTGGCATGCAGTTGCCGGTTGATATTTGTAATGCACACCCTGTCGGAATCGACAATGGTCAGGCGCCGGATACCTGTTCTTACAAGGCTTTCGGCGCACCAGCTTCCTACGCCCCCAATGCCAAAAATAATGACCCGTTTTTCGGCAAGCTGGTCCATCTTTTCTTTCCCAAACAACAACTCGGTACGTTGAAATATACCTTTCTCAACTGACATTGTATTCTCAATTAGTTCCCCTCGATTAAATATTTTTTCAGAATTTCTGTTTGGGGATTTGTTAAAATATCTTTGGGGTGGCCTTGCTCGATAATTTCGCCATAATACATAAACACAACGTGGTCGGCTAATCGCAATGCCTGCCGCAGCACATGGGTTACCAAAATAATGGTGTAATGCTGTTTCAGTTCCTTAAACAGGTTTTCGATGATTTTGGTTGAGATAGGATCGAGCGCCGAAGTGGGTTCATCGGCCAGGATTATGTTTGGCTTTACTGCCAGTCCGCGCGCCAGGCAAAGGCGTTGCTGCTGGCCAATCGACAAACTGGTAGCCGGGCTTTTCAGCCGGTTTTTCACTTCATCCCATAAACCAACGCGCTTCAGGTTGGTTTCAACACTGTGGGCTATCAGTTTTCTGCTGCGAATACCCTTCAGCTTTAATCCGTAAGCAACATTTTTGTATATCGAAACCGGCAGAGGGAACGGGCGTTGCGACAATAACCCCATTTTTTGGCGCATCACGGGCAATTCTTGTCTGGCCTTTAAAATATCTACTCCATCAATAAATACTTCGCCGGTTACTTTTAGTTCTTTATGCAGGTCGGTCAATCTGTTCAGGCTTTTCAGCAGGGTGGTTTTCCCGCATCCTGATGGCCCCAACAACACGATAATTTTATTTCTTGGTATGTCGAGATTGATGTTTTTAAGGATTCCGCCCTCTTTTGTTTTAACGTTCAACCCTCTTATTTCGATAATTGGTTTTCCTTCCACTTTGTTTTCCATCTGTACTTTTGTTAGACCGGTATTTTGTTTTATGGCGCTAAATGCCTGATTTATAAATGTCAATGCGTTCATTTAATAATATTTTTTGAATATCGTCTTGAAAGCAGCCGTGCGGTTATACTGATTATAAGGATAAAAAAAGTAAGAACAACTGCTGCTGCATAAGCCCGTTGCCTGACCTCCTCGATGGGTGAACTGAGCTGAAAGAAAATAGCCAGCGGCAATGTTGCAACCGGTTCGTTCAATGATATCGGAATATTATCGGTGTAACCCGCTGTGAAAAGTACCGAAGCGGCATCGCCAATTCCGCGGCCAAAAGCCAGTAACAAAGCAGTTATAAAACCGGCAAATCCCTGTTTGAATAAAACCCTCATTGCGGTTTCAGAGCGGGTAGAACCCAGCGAAAAGGAAGCCTCCTGCAATTCAACAGGTATGGTTTTTAGAATCTCGTCGAAAGCTCTTACCAATATAGGTGTAATAAGCAGGGCAACAGTAATAATACCGGCCAAAAGCGAGGCGTTCAGCCCGAAATACAACATCACCGCAAATCCAAAAGCCCCATAAACAATTGATGGTATTCCCCAAAGTGCATCGAGCAGGTAGCGGATTAAATCCTGGGTGCGTTTTAACCGGATCAGTTGAACATTAATGAATAATGCTGCCGGGAGCCCGACAACAACGGCCAGTATGGTTGCCCCAACCGAGAGGTAGAACGAACCAATAATGGCATTCAGTATTCCTCCCTCACCCCCAAAATAATAGCCCCCTTTCGGTAGTTGAGTGACGGTATCCCAGGATAAAGCTGAAAGCCCTTTATTAAAAACAACAAACAGCAGAAATAAAAGGAGAAATATAACAGAATAAGCGGCCAGAAACGAAATTGCTTTAATTATCCATTCCTCAATTCTTTTCCATTTCCTCATGATTTTTCAATTTTATGAATAAAATACCTGAAAAACAGGTTAATAACCAAAATAATTACAAAAAGTAGCAATGCCGAGAACATTAATGCCGAATCATATTCAGGTATCGACATCATTTCGCCATAATTATTGGCAATTAAAGCAGGCAGGGGATATCCTGGTTTAAATGGCGAAGCCGAAATTACGAGTGTGTTGCCAACTACCATTAACACAGCAATTGTCTCACCAAAGGCTTTGGCAATTCCCAATCCAAAAGCCGAGATAATTCCGGGAAATCCATTTTTGATAATTACATGTTTTACCATTTCCCAGTGCGTGGCCCCCAGCGAAAGCGAGGCTTCTTTCATGCCAACCGGAATGGTGTTGAATACTTCGATGAGCATATTCAGAATATATGGAATACACATTACTGCCAGGACAATACTTCCGGCAAGCAGGCTGTAACCTGAACTGGTTGTGCCAAAAAAAGGCGCCATTGCAGTAACTGCCGGAACAATAACCAATACACCCCACACCCCGTAAACCACCGAAGGGATTCCCGCCAGGATATCAATCACCGGTAACATTACATTCAGCAACTGTCTTTTTCCAAATTGTGTCAGATAAATGGCAGCAAACAAACAAAGTGGCCCCGACAGCAGAAACGATAAAACCGTAACATAGGCTGAGCTGTAAATAAATGGCAAAAACCCAAATTCACCCTTCATTGGGAACCATTTACCCGAAAAAATCAAATCTTTCAGCGAGTGGCTTTCCAGCAACGGGGCTGCTTTCCAATATAAACCAATTGCAATCAGAACCGGAATGGTCAGTAATAGATACAATCCTACCCGCATCCAGATACTGACAATCATATCTGTCAATCTTCTTTTTCTGTCCATTTTTATATGCTCATCCGCTTAATTTATCCCGATTTTCAAAATGAATCGAATTAGGATATATTTTGAATTAATTCAGTTTTGAAACCTGTTCCTGCAAAGTTGAATTGTCAAGCGGCACATAACCGGCTTCGGTTACAAACGCCTGTCCTTTTGTAACCACCCACTTCAAAAAGTCGAGCGTGGCCTGTTTTTCCGGCTTGCCTTTTGATACAAAATAAAGATCCCGCGCTGGCGGTGAAGGATATTTTCCGGCAGCTATTGCGGCCAATACATGGTTAAATGTATCGTAAAATGCTTCGTCAGCTTCAATGGCGCCGTTTTCATTTATATCGATGGGTATAACTTCAATCCCTGGGTTTTTATTCCCGGTTTTTAAGTTGTACATGTAAATGGTGTTGTTATAGCCAACTCCCAAAACATCTTTTATCACAGCTTCGGCCAGACCGGGATCGCCAAAAACACCTACTCCTTTTAAGTCTTCCTGCTTTCCGCCTATGTATTCTGCCCAGGTTGCTGCTGCGCCGCATGCATCGGAACGGGTAAAAATATTGATAACCAGGTTGGTTTCTACTCCGGGCAACTGGTTCCAGTTGGTAATTTCGCCCGTAATAAATATTTTGCGGAATTCATCCCTGGTGAGCCCACGTTTTTTAATAATATCAAAAATTGGGTTGGCGGCATTGATGGCAGGAATCACTGCATCTTTTGTGACAGATACCCACCACAGCCCATTTTCAATTTCTTTCTGTTCAATCTGGCGCGATAACATTCCCAGATCAACAGCGCCCGAAAGCGCATCAGCTACCCCTTTGCCAGCTCCGCCGGCTGAAATATTGAACCTGATTTTCGGGTGTTCCTTTTTGTATTCCTCGCTCCATTTAATTGCCATTGGATAAAGCGCAAACGCACCTGAAAGGCTTATGGTTTGTTCTTTCTTTTTGGTGGAAGCGCAGGATGACAAGATTACAATTGCGATTAAGAATAAAATTACTTGTTTCATATTGTCATAATTTTATTAGTTGATGATATTAATTTTAAGTTTTTTGATTAAACAGTGTTGGTAAAATTGAGAGTTGCAGGTAGAAAAACTGAGAAAATTTACCGTTGGGAGTTTTTTGAATGGTTTTTAATGTTTCTGAAGGCAGATAAAACAAGTAGCCACCTTCGAGATTGCCCCAGCCTGAGAATTTAAATCTGGCCACCAGATCGTTTTCAACACCAAGGTTTTTATCGGCTGGAGTACCGGCATTTATTTCTGCCAGTTGGAAAAAATGAAAGTTGTTTCGAATGCTGACTTTTTTCGCAAGGGCTAAATCAACGAAACCATAAATGTTCAGCAATCCGCCATTTGCAGTTTGTATCGGGTATGACGCATAATAATCCATAAAACCATTGAAGATGTGCCGCGAACGGTAAATAGGGTCGTATAAATGGTCGGTAGTTAAACTGGCTCCCGAATTACTATTTCCTGAAATATAGCTGAACCCTGCACCTGGTGTGATCTTGTTTAATTTTATACTCCCTTCAATATCAAAGAGCATGGCGCTAACTTTTTTGCCCGGCTGGCTTTTTCCATACTGATAATAAATATTGCCCCAAAGCGAAAAATCACCTTTTTTGAAGCTGCTGTATATTCCGGTGGTTTGCCTGAAATTGATGTTATTTGTTGTATCGGTTTGTGTTCGGCCCGCAGCCACATGTATAAACGATAATTTTAAGTTGTCGTTAAACTGCCTGTTAATCCATAGAAAGTTGATGCTCTTGTACCTGTCGGTAGGGTAGAAGTTGTCGCTTGCGGCTTGTTGCGCGGTGTTCCATGAACCTGCCAGGTGAATATTCCACTTGCTCAGTTTGAGTTTCAGCAGAACAGCATCAGAACTTATGCCATTTTGGTTCCAGTTGGCATTCGATAAAATGCTTTGGTTGTCGTAAACCAATTGTTGCTTTCCCACAGCCAGCCATACTTTTTTGCCGATTTTAAAATCGGCAAATCCCTCGAAAAGATCAAGAGAGGCATTGCTTCCATTGTTGCCCGATAAAGTAAAATTATTGTCGTCGCCCCAAATGCGAACATCCTGTGGGGTAAATTTTATTTTCAGATTTTCAGATTCGTAACTGAAGATTAGCCGGGTTCGCTGACTTATCAGAAAGGCAGGTGTTTCGCCTTCACCGGCAAGTTTGATGTAGCCATTGCGTATCTCTGAACGGTTGCGCAATTCGGCATCGATTTTGAATTGTGCATAAATATTTGTAATGAAAACTGCTTGCATTAAAAGAATTAAAACCGATGCTTTTGATAAATGATTGAAAACTTTTTTTTGCTTTTTGGAAATGCGTTTAACAGCCATGATGTTTTATTCGGTTAATAAAATAAAATACTGTGCGAAAGTATCCTTAAAAAATACGAAATGAAACAGTATAAAAGCGTAATTAAACGTACGTCTTTAAACGTAAGCCAGTATATTATTTATCAGGATAAATCTTTAAAATGCCATTTTTTATCGCATAAATTACAAGGTTGGCCGTATTTTTTGATTGTGTTTTTTGAAGCAGGTTTTCGCGGTGTTTGTCAACGGTACGTTTGCTTAGAACCAATCGGTCGGCTATTTCGTTGTTGGTTAATCCTTTGCAAATCAGCAATAGTATTTCAGCTTCGCGTTCAGTAAGTTCTTCGGTAAAATTATTAAACCCGGGTTTCTGAGGGTGTTTTAAAATATTGTTCAGAATTTCTATTGAAATGTAGCTTTTTTCGTTATAAACATCGATAATTGCTTTTTCAACTTCCTGAAAGTTTGAGTTTTTCAGCAGGAACCCGCAAGCTCCCGCTTCAATCATACTTAAGTAATAGTTTTCTTCGGAATACATCGACAAGGCGATCAGTTTAATGCCTGGCGAAATTTTCTTTGCCAGTTGGGCAGCCTGAATCCCATTCATTACAGGCATCTCCACATCGAGCAAAGCAATTTCGACCTTGTTTTTGCTGAGCCCATCAATAAATTGCTGTCCGTTTTCGGCTTCATAAATGTTGTCGATATAGTCGAGGTTCGAAAGCAACATTTTTAGTCCTTCCCTAAATAGCGAATGATCATCAACGATATAAACTGATATTTTTTTCATGGTAAAGGAAAATAAAATTCAACAGAGAAACCGTTACCCAGAGAAGTTTGAATATAATACATTCCGTTAAGGGCTTTGGTTCGCGATATAATATTATTAAATCCCATGCCCGGAGATAAACTGTTATTGTCGGGTTGAAAATTTTCGAAACCACATCCATCGTCTTTATAATTGATTACAATCAAACTATCAGATTCGGTTATTTCAAGATAAACCGTGTTTGGCGTTGCATGTTTTAAACTGTTATTCATTAATTCACAGGCAATCCGGTAAAAGCTGATTTTCATTTCTTCCGAAAGATGAACTTCGCTAAAACTCAGGTATAATGAAAACTTTATGTTGGTAGGCGAAAAAAGCTGGTTGGCAAACGTTTCGATTGCTTTTTCAAGTCCATAATTCTTTAAAAGATGGGGACTTAGATTGTTTGATATTTCTTTGAGGGTAATAATCGAATTGTCGGTTAAATTGCAGGCGTTCTTTATAATTTTACCATTAAATTGATTGAGCGATTCCTGGTTAATTGCACTTAAGGCCATTTTAATCGACGATAACACCGGGCCGAGCCCATCGTGCAGCTCCCGGGCGAATGCCTGGCGTGCTTTGTCTTCTGTTTTTATAACTGCCGAAAGAATATTTTGTTCGCTTTCTTGTCGCAGTTGGTCAATGCGTTCCTGGAGGTTGAATATTTTTCGGATAAAAATTACACCAACAAATATAAAACTCGAAATCAGCACTCCAATCCAGGCGTTGATTTCATCTTTTGGAACAAGCCTTGAATCGTAGAATAGAGTGGAAAAATCGAATAAATGCCTGACTGCCATTAAAACAAATGCCGATGAAATAAGAAGCCAGGAAATATTATATCGTGTCCTTCGAATCAGGCTTATCGCGTAAACTGCTGCCCCAAGTTGAAAGAGCATTGAAAAGAGTAAAGCAAATTTTAACATTGGTTTTTTTGAATAAAACTAATTGTTTTTGAGCAAACCGCAATTTTTACGGAATAAAACGCACCAAAACCCGTTCGTGAACATAGTACAGTAAGGTTTGTATAGTTTGAAAAATGACAGTAACATAAATCGATTGACTCAAGTTTTTCGTAAAAAGGAACATAATTACCATCATCGATATTATACAGATAATCCGGTAGGAGATGGCTTTGAGAATACTACGTTTTTTCGACTCCATTTTGTTCTTTGTTACTTGAGTAATTAAAAAGATTTCAAAATTAACCGAAAAGTTCAAATTAATTCAAAATGAAGTGGTTAAAAACATTGCGATTTATTTCTTGAATACCAAAATTCTTGTATCTTTATGACATACAGAGACGTATCCACAATATTACTTTATTAACTTAAAAAATTACCAATATGAAAAACATTTTTACCTTTCTTATGGCCTTTTTTATTTTCCCGGCTTATTTGCACAAACCGAATGCACGGTTAAAATCTTATTTTCAATGAATAAAAGCCAGCCGCCGTCATATACATTTAAAACCGATCCAAGTACCGATGGCGCCAAATACTACTGGTCGTTTGGCGATAATACCAATTCTGATTCGCCTTCACCAACACATACATTCAAAACAGGCGATACTTATGTGGTTCAGGTAAAAATTGTCAAACCTGATGGTAAAGTTTGTTATGGTGAAGTAAAAGCCCGGTTTGAAGGAGGAACTGTAACTACAGCTCCAAATATACTGTCGGGAAAGGGAAAAGTTAAAAGGCCGGCTATAACCGATGGTTGCAGGCTTTTAATTTATCTTGAGAACGGAACTGCAATAGTCCCTGTTGAAATAGTGCCGGTATTTGAGTTTAAAGACGGGCAATATGTCGAACTGGCTTACGAACTTCTGAAGGACAAGCCTTCTGGCTGTAATACAGGCATATCGGCTAAAATTCACAGAATTGCTGAAATTACAGTACCATCTGTTTGTAAAGCTCCAATTACTTTTATAAAGAATGCTGATACACCTGTCAGTTATACGTTTTCAACAGAAACACAACCAACCGACTCGAAATTTTACTGGTACTTTGGCGATGGCGGAATGTCTGAATTGGCTTCCCCAACTTATGTATTTAAAAAGGCAGGGACCTGGGTTGTAACCCTAAAAATTGTTGATAAAGCCGGAAAAGTTTGTTATGGCGAAACTAAAGCAACATTCGAGGGTGAAACCAATCCACCTTTGTCAGCTCGCGGAAAAGTAAAGAAAACAGAGGCTTCAGGATGCAGTTTGGTAATCGCCACAGATAATTCCATACTAATACCTGCAAAAATCGCCACCGACTTCCAGTTAAGGGAAGGCCAATATGTTGAATTTACCTATGAGAAATTTGCTGAGAAAGTTACTGACTGCAAAGAGGGGACAGATGTTAAAATACTAACAATCAGAGAAATTCAGGCTGCTCCCGCCTGTAAATTTGAAATCGTAGTAAAGCCTAAGGAAGGGACTTTGAATACGTACCTGTTTTATGCTGTTAGTCAGGCTGAAATCAAAACCTGGAAATGGAATTTTGGCGATGGAAAAGTTCTTAAAGGAGCGGAAGTTAACTACAACTTCGAAAATGACGGGATTTACGATGTTACCCTGAAAGCAGTCAGTGGCAACGATTTTTCGGAATATACGCAGCAGGTTGAAATCCTGAAAAGTGTTACAAGAACCCAAATCATCGATAAACCGGAACCAGAAGTTTATCCGAACCCAGTTAATGACAGGCTGATAATTAACTTCGGAAATCCTGTTGAAGGAACGATCCTTATTGAAATCATGAATATTGCCGGACAGCTCGCTTATACTCAGGAACTAAAAACTGAAGGTTTGATCCAAACAGCGATTAACGTGCATCATCTAAAATAGGGCATTTATTTTTTAAGGGTAACCAACGGCAAGTTTCCGTTTGCTGAGAGAAAATTTTTAAAAGCTGATTGAATTTAGTCGTACACCTCTTTGTGGGTTAGTTTAGCGCTGTTAAAAAGCTCAATCCAGGTAAATATGGGTTGGGCTTTTTATATGTGGGAATCTGACATCTCAGAATTTTATCTTCTGGTTTTTTAATTCATTTATCAGTTTATTCTGAAAAAAACAGAAAAGATGGCGCATATATACGTCAAATAAAATAATGACGTATATTTACGTTAAATATTATTGTTATGGTACAATCGAAAACAGAGTTATTTAACAAAGAACTGGCTGGACTGGCTAAATTGTTTAAAGCGCTGGCACATCCGGCCAGGTTGCATATTTTGCAATTTCTGGCTCAAAGCAAAACTTGTATTACTGGTGATATTTCGGACGAATTACCGTTAAGCCGCACAACAGTGAACCAGCATTTAACAGAGTTAAAAAAAGCCGGATTGATTCAGGGACACATTGAAGGTGCTAAAACTAACTATTGCATTAATCCCAAAAAGATGGACGAATTGAAAAAATCCCTCGAATTGTTTTTCGAAAATATTTACCTCGAAAATTGTAATTGTGATTAAAATGAAGGTTTTAATTCTTTGTACAGGCAACAGTTGCCGCAGCCAGATGGCACATGGTTTTTTACAGTCCTACGACCCTGGTATCAAGGTTTGTTCAGCCGGAACTGAAGCATCCGGAAAACTCAATAACCGGGCAGTTGAAGTGATGAAGGAAGCAGGTATCGACATCAGTCACCACACTTCTGATTCGGTAGAAAAATACCTTAATGATGAGTGGGACTACGTAATTACGGTTTGCGGGGGCGCCAACGAAAGCTGCCCGGCTTTCCTGGGAAAAGTAAAACACAGGTTGCACATCGGTTTCGATGACCCGTCGCACGCTGCTGGAACACCTGAATTTATTGAAAGCGAATATTATCGGGTTCGGGATGAGATAAAGGAAGAATTCTGGAAATTTTATTTATCTGAGATAAAGAAATAATATGGACGTTTCAATTGATTTTAGTTCGTTACGACCTGTTGTATATAATATTCCAGTGGTTTCAACAAAGTTGAATTATTCAGATTATCTGGGTGCAATCAAAGTTCGCTGGGGAATTGGCCGTGACCATTACACCGTTGTTCCGGGTTTGTTTAAAGTTGGCGCGCCAGGTGGTGAGTCAGACGTATTTGTAACAGCCAATTACAAATTGTCATTCGATACCTTGCGCAAGAACCTTGATTCTATAAATGGCTGGATTTTGGTTATCGATACCAAAGGTATAAATGTTTGGTGTGCGGCGGGGAAGGGAACTTTTGGAACTGAAAACCTTGTAAATAGTATTAAAAATACTTCGCTTGAAAACATTGTAAAGCATCGGAGAATAATTGTCCCGCAGTTAGGCGCTGTTGGGGTTGCTGCTCATAAAGTAAAAGAGCGAAGCGGATTCAGGGTAATCTTTGGACCGATCCAGGCCAAAGACATTCAGGCATTTGTAAAGGCAGGTTATAAGGCAACTTCAGCTCTGCGAAGAATGTCTTTTCCCATTCAGGAACGTGCAAAACTAATTCCGGTCGATTTCATGTCCGGGAAATACAAGTTGTTAATTGTCATGGCAATCCTGTTCTTTTTATCCGGGCTCGACAGAACAGGTTTCCTTTTTACAAAGATGTTTGAAACATGCTCATTTCCATTAGTGAACGTATTTGGAGCCTATTTTCCGGAATTGTAATCGCACCTTTGTTGTTGCCCTTGATACCGTTCAGGGCATTTGCCTTGAAAGGTGCATTTTGGGGCGGGGTATTTACCCTGTTCGTTTATTTATTATGGCAGGTTTCATTAATTGAAAACATCTCTTTGGGGTTTATAAATTTAAGTATAGCTTCGTTTGTAACCATGAATTTTACCGGTTCTTCGACCTTTACTTCGCTTTCGGGAGTTAAAAAGGAAATGAAATGGGCAATTCCCTTTCAAATTGCCTTTGCCACGGCTGGTTTGATCCTTTTCATCATTTCAAAATTAGTGATATGAAAACAATGCAATATTTAAAAAATACTGTTACACTGAAACTTGATTGCGGTCGTTGCACCGGATGTGGATTATGCACTATTGTATGCCCGCATGCAGTTTTCGAAATGAAGGAGAGAAAAGCACAAATTGCAGATATTGACGACTGTATGGAATGTGGCGCCTGTGCCCTCAACTGTCAGTTTGGGGCAATCACGGTGAAATCGGGCGTTGGCTGTGCTGCCGGTATTATTAATGGAATCCTTAGAAATACAGAACCCTCATGCGACTGTACGGATAAAAGGAATTAATGATTTTGATGGCTTTTTAATGAAAGTTTTGATTTTTAACTAAAAAAATGACACAAAAAGAACAATAAAAAATAATTGCTTTTACATTTGCAAACTATTGGATGAGAAATATGTTAAACCAAAAGTAACAATTTTAAATAAATATTATGAAGACATTATTTTTTTCGACTATTCTGTTATTTGTTGTGGCTGTAAGCGCAAAGGCTCAAACTGCCGATACAACACTTGTTATTAATTTTGCCGGCACTGTTCATGATTACGGAACAATTGTTCAGGGCGGTGATGGTTCGTGTGAGTTTAAATTTACCAATGGAGGAAAAACGCCATTGATCCTCAATAATGTAAGGGCATCATGTGGATGTACGGCGCCAAGTTGGACAAAAGAACCTGTTCAGCCCGGTAAGGAAGGAGTTATAAAAGTAGTATATAACACAACAAGTACCGGGGCATTTAACAAATCGATTACTGTTAATTCGAATGCAAAAAATGCTGAAGTGCATTTGCAGATTAAGGGGAATGTTGTAGCAAAGCCCCAGTAATTAAAGCACAAGAGGTTATGATTTGATTAGCGATTTCTTATTGGCGAAAAAGGCCCAAACAATCAAAACAAAAACAATAATCACCGCCACATAAACTCCCGCCGGAACAGGAACAGGTTCGCCTTGTGCGTATGAGTGCAGCCCGGAGAGGTAATAATTCACCCCAAAATAGGTCATTAATACCGAACTAAATCCCACAAGTGAAGCGGCGCTAACAGCAAACTCGCCTTTAAAGCCGGGTATTTTGTGCATGTGGCTGATAAAGGTATATACCAGAATAGTTACCAATGCCCATGTTTCTTTCGGATCCCAGCCCCAGTAACGCCCCCACGATTCGTTGGCCCAAATTCCGCCAAGGAACGATCCCAGGGTAAGCAATATTAAACCAATCAACAAAGCGATATCTATAACATTTACGAGTTCTTTAATGGTTAGATTTACCCTTGCAGCATTTGGTTTGCTGCGCGAAATAATTAGTACCAGGTTTAGCATTCCGAGCAGGGCGCCTACCCCCAGAAAACCATAGCTCGAAGTGATTACGGAAACATGTACAATAAGCCAGTACGATTTCAAAACAGG